>CACYRM010000095.1 GCA_902776845.1 Oscillospiraceae bacterium | reverse complement strand
GATATTCGGATTTGCGAGAAGCGGCGGCCAGGCACTGATCCAGCATCTGGGAATGCCTTCATCCTACAATGATCTTGTAAGGATCCTGCCTTATGTACTAACGCTGCTTCTGCTGATCTTCTTCAGCAGACATAACAGCGCTCCCCGTGCATTGGGAGAGATATACGACAAGGGTAAGCGTTGATCTTAAGATCCGGTAAGAAACAGCCCGGAAAACAGCCGCTGTTACATCTTAACGCTGCCCAGCTGTATGCCTTCGACTATGTGTTTGGATAAGAAGAGAATAGTTCAGTATCAGTATGACCGGAAGTGTCTTTTTATTCTCTTCCAGGAGAAGGACCAATGGAAGGAAGACATCGTTCCAGCTGCTCACGAAAGCGAAGAGTGCCTGTGTGGCAATTGCGGGCTTCATGATCGGCAAAACTATCTGATTGAATATCCTGAATTCACTCGCGCCGTCGATCCTGGCCGAGTCCATTATCGCCTGCGGGAATGTAGCTTCAAGATAGAGCCTCATAAAGACAACCGACATCGGTGTTGCAATAGCCGGGAGGATCAGTACTGAGAGTGAGCTTGTCAGATGGAATTTGTATACCAGCTGAATGAATCCGCCTGTTGCAACGACCGTGGGGATCATCATGAGAGCAAGGATGAAGTTGCTGAATACTTTTCTCAGCTTCCATTTGTATGAAGTGATGGCGTGCGCGGTAAGGGCAGAGAAGTATATGTTCAGGACAGTGCTGCTTACGGCAACGATCACTGAATTGATAAAACCCCTGATATTACGCGTTTTGAAAAACTTGACAAGCTGTGTCCATCTCTTTGGAAGGACCTTCAGAACATGTTCGGGATTAGTGAGCTTGAATCCGGTAAAGTCAGTCAGGAGCAGGATGAAAGGATAGAGTGTGATCAATGCCACCGCGATGGATACTGCATAGACAATGATCTTCAGTCTGAGATCATTTCTCCTTACAGTCAGTCTGTCTATTCCATTATCCGCCAAAAATAACTCCCCTGGATCAAGTGATTTAAACCATTCTGATCCTAAGTATAAATTCTATTTATTAGACTTGTGGATGTCAAATATTCTTATTTTTTATAATTGCGATATAATACGATATACGAGAATCGCGCGCCTTTGCGCATCAGATGGGGAAATATGAGAAGAAAAAAATCACTCGAGAAAAAGTACAATAAGTGGGGAATCATTTTTTCGATTCCCTTTGTCCTTGCTTTTCTGATATTTCATCTCTGGCCGATGGCCAATACCGTCCTGTATGCGTTCTGTGACCTGAAGCATACTGCCGTTATCGACAATCCCCAGCTGCTGGTCTCCAAAGGACTTCCCTGGTATAAGAACTTCGCGGATCTGTTCAAGACATCTTCTTTCTGGATTGCCTTAAGACATACTTTTAAATTCTGGATACTGCAGACAATTCCGGAGTTTATACTTGCATTCTGGCTTGCTGCGATGATGACTGACAGGAGACTTAAGATCAAGGGAAGATCGATCTTCAAGTCGGCATTCTTTTTCCCGAATCTCATGACGGGAACGACACTCGGTTATCTGATACTCGTTAACGTTATCACGTCTATGATCACCGTTGTGATCACTCTTCTTACCGCTGCCTCGATGAACGGATTTGGAGTTACCGAGGCGGATTTTGAGCTGCTGCTCTCGGAGCATTTCCAGATAATAGTCGTTGGCATTTTCAAGCACATCGGTATTACGTTCATTTATGCCATTGTCGGAGTGACCAGTGTTCCTGTCGAGCTTTTCGAAGCGGCGGAACTGGACGGGTCTTCAAGGCTTCATACTTTCTTCCATATAACACTGCCTTCAATGCGTCCGATACTGTTCTTTATAGTTATTATCTCCATAGTTGACGGACTCGGCATAAGTGAGATTCCGGATATGATAGGTAATACATATAGCGTAATGAGAACGAGTCTGACATTGATGTCTTATCTGCAGAATATACTCGGAATGGGAAATGCTTATGACCGAGCATCTGCATTCTGTCTTGTAATGCTCGCGATGTCGGCCGCTATGTCCGCGCTGGTCTACTTTTTCCTCATCAGGGATAAATACGATGCTAAACTTAAGCGTCAGATGAAAAAGAAGATGGCCGGGAATTAATAAGGCAGAAAGAGAAATCCTTAAATCCAAGTAAATACTTGGAAGTACAAGACCGTACACGGACCGGCTGCCTGCGAAGCCTTTATTCCTTAAATCCGTGCCTGATCCGCCACAGGCGCATAATGCGTTCTCTTTCTGCCGGAATCATTATACACACACGTTAAAGGTTATAGTAAATCAGATTTGGGAAATCATGATATAATTCTTTTTGGAATAACATACGGGAGAGATTTGCCATGATCACATACTGGCCTGATTATTGTCATGCGTTCCGGTGCAAGGGTTCTGAGTGCCTTCATACCTGTTGTGCCGGCTGGGTGATAGGAATAGACGCTGATTCGCTCAAGCGTTTCGAAAAGGATCCTGAGGTATCCGGAAAGATCAGTGACGGCTGCTTTGTCTTAAAGGAAGACGGCAGATGTCCGTTCTTAAGGGATGACAATCTCTGTGAGATGATAATAAGGCACGGAGAGGATTACCTCTGTGATATCTGCAGGGAGCATCCGAGATTCTACAATGAATTCGGTGACCATACCGAAGCGGGAATAGGCCTTGTGTGCGAGGAAGCCTGCAGGCTTGTATTAGGCTCGGATCATGATTTTGAACTTGTCTCTGATGACAGTAAGAAGATGGAGCTTCCGGATTACGTTAAGGCTGTTTTCGCGAAAGACAGGCCTCTTACAGAAAGACTTCATGATATCAGTGCGGGCAAAAGAGCCGCATCGGCTATCAGGGCCGGGATCTTTGACGGGATGGAAGTCCTTGATGCCAAGTGGAGCACTCTTTTGAAGAAAATACTTGATGAGCCCGTGAGTGAGGCGGATGAAGACGCGGTCATTAACGCAAATGAAAGGGAATTTGCGAATTTTGCCGCTTATCTGCTCTACCGCTATAAGGGAGCAGGCAGATTTGCCGCCGAGGCATGCTATCTTCTTGCAGATCTCGTGGCAAAGGGATGCGGGCTGGCGGAAGTGGCAAGAGTCTTCTCGTGCGAGGTCGAGTATTCCGATATAAACATTGACGAGGCTCTGGAGACATTCGCATAATCCTGCAATAAACGGTAAAACGGCTGTGTAACAATGTTACAAACGCTTAAAAATAAGTATCTCGGAGGTTTTTATGATCAACGATTACAATCAGATGGAATGGACTGCAAATCCGGGCTTTAAGGGCGGTGAAGGGGTCTTTTACAACAAGATGTTCACCGACGGGGTCAACAAGATGATGCACGGAAAGCTTCCTTCAGGGGCTTCGATCGGCTACCACAAGCACGAAGGCACCTGCGAGATGATCTTTATCTTGGAGGGTGCGGGGAAGGTTATCTACGATGATACGGAATATCCTGTAAAACCAGGCGAGTGCCATTACTGCCCAGAGGGACATTCGCATTCACTGATAAACAACGGATCTGAAGATCTGGTCTTTATAGCGGTAGTACCCAAACAGTAACTATAAATAAATTGGAATAAGAAAAAAAGGATAAGGGAGGATAAAGAAATGCCACATTCATCAGGAGGCGGTTCGCACGGAGGCGGATTCCACGGCGGTTCCCACCACGGAGGATCAGGCAGCGGGAACCGCGTTTCAACACATTATTTTACAGGCGCAAGAAGATTCAGGAAGCATCACAGGCACGGCGGTGAGGATGAGTATGTCTATGCGAGCTCCAGACCGCGTAAGGCCAGCCTTTTCTCGATCATCGTAATCGCGCTGGTAGGCGTGATGTTCCTTATGGCTATGGGCTCCGGAATGAGAACGGAGAGCCCGAAGGCTCTTTCCGGAGTTTTTGATACACCGGCCGTTCATGACGATGCGGAACTTTTCGGGAGCGATGAAGCTCTTTTCGCAACAATCGAGGAATACTATGAAAAAACCGGCATCTGTTCCGTAATCTACACGGTATATGACGAACAGTGGAATGACAGTTATGCCGATCTGGAAACGTATGCATTCAGCAAATATGTGGAAAATTTCACGGATGAACAGCATTTTGTCATTGTGTATTCCATTCCCGGCACACAGGCAGAGCCGTTAAGATCAGGCAAGATCAGTATCCCGGACTACTCATGGGAAGCCATTCAGGGTGATGATACGGATCTTCTCATAACCGAAGCTTCCTTCAGGCATTTCGGAAATCTTGTTCAGAGAGAGCTTGAGAAAGGCGAAGATCCTGCGCTTGCGTTCGAAAAAGCCTTCAGATTTGCGATAGATGATGCGGAAAGCAAACTCAATCCGGCATCGCCGACAAGGATCGTCGCTGCTGTCCGTTCGGCATTCCCGCTGCTTTTCGTTGCAGGTATTTTTGTTCCGATACTTGTAGTTACGATAAAGTCTTATATTAAGGACAGGGATGTTGAGTATGAGGAAGTTCCGCTTGATGAATATGATACAAAGCCTTATTCAGGCGGCCTTTCAGGTTCAGCCGGCAGTAATGCCGGGAACAGCAGCGGATATACAGTCTCTTACAGTAATGCTGCGTCGAAGGCATCTTTAGTCGGATCCATTATCAGCCTGGTAGTAATCGTTCCGTTTGTTTTATCCGGTGTGGGATTTATCATCGGAGGATTCTTCATGAAATCACAGGCCAATAGTGATGCCGGTACGTTTATGCTTGTCTTCGGCTTTATGTGGACCGCCATCAGTGCGTTTATGCTTTTCGGAATTATCAGAAACCTGGTCAAGAGCAGAAAGAAAGCCGCTGAGGAGTCTCTTACTTCAGAATATCCTGAGGCGGAATACCCGAAGGCAGAATATCCGAAGGTTGAATACCCTAAGGCTGAGTATCCGGATATTGATGCCCCGGATCCTGCCGTAGATTCTATAAATCCGTTCGTGTCTCTGAAAGAGCAGCCTGAAAAGGAGCAGCCCGAATTTGACCCTCAGTTCTTCGGATCAGCGAAAAGCGGTATTGAAGATGATGACGAGGATTATAAGCGCATGAAGAGAAGGGGCTTTGAGTAAGAACCTCAGGATCAGCCTTCGTATAACCTGAAAGTGTCAGCGTACCGGAGATTCGGCTTGATATATACAGGTTCGGCGTGATCAGTCGCGAGCATTATCTCATTGACCATAACGTAAGTGTCGCCTGTGTCAATCCATACATAAGCCAGTGTCCTGTCATACTGGTCGAATTCCTCCTCGTCGTATTCAAGGTATACGACATCAACGTATTCGAGAAGATCCTTCATGAACTGTGAAGCCTGGCGGCCTTCCTCGGTATTCTTGCTCTCGTCTTCGTGAACGGATTCGGGTGCGTTTATACCGGTGAGCCTGACACGGAGTCTTTCGCCGTCCGGGTTATGAACGATGATGGTGTCGCCGTCGACGACGCGCTCAAGATCACAGGGGACCAGGACTGAAGGGTCGACCTGAAGCGTGACTCCGAAGGGAAGACCGGTTCCGCCGACTTCGTTATCCTCGTAAACCTCTTCTACAGTATTGACGGTCTCCGGATAGACGGTCTGCTGGGGCTGCGGGTAAAAGCAGCCTGTCAGTTGAAACGTGAGAAGGGTAAATCCGAGGATGCCGATAGGAAAAAGACGTCCCGGAAAGCCCCGGCAAACTCTTCCGGAGTTAATAAAATTGTTGTTATTATCGGGCTTTATTACATTTTTCATAGATGTATTTTATTCCTTTATTTTCATTGTGCAAAGACGGGACAATCTATGTTAGAATTCTGTCTAGAAATTTTTAAGGACTATAAGAAAGGGGCGTAATAATATGCCAAAGAGAGAAGATATCAACAAGATCCTTATCATCGGTTCAGGTCCTATCATTATCGGCCAGGCCTGCGAATTCGACTATTCCGGAACCCAGGCGTGCAAAGCATTAAGAAAGCTCGGTTATGAGATCGTGCTGGTCAATTCCAATCCCGCGACCATCATGACTGACCCTGACGTCGCTGACAGAACCTATATCGAACCGCTTAACGTTAAGCGTCTTGAGCAGATAATCGCGAAAGAACGCCCCGATGCGCTTCTTCCTAACTTAGGCGGCCAGTCAGGTCTTAACCTCTGCTCTGAACTCTCAAAGGCAGGCGTCCTTGATAAATACAACGTTCAGGTAATCGGTGTTCAGGTCGATGCCATCGAAAGAGGCGAAGACAGGATCGAGTTTAAGGAGACCATGACATCTCTCGGAATCGAGATGCCGAGATCTCATGAGGCATACTCCGTTGAGGAAGCTATAAAGATCGCCGAAGACCTTCACTATCCTGTAGTTATCAGACCTGCATACACAATGGGCGGAGCAGGCGGCGGACTTGTTTATAACATCGACGAACTGAAGATCGTTGTCGAGAGAGGCCTTGCAGCTTCCATGATCCATCAGGTCCTGGTTGAAGAGTCCATAAGCGGATGGGAAGAGCTTGAACTCGAGGTCGTAAGAGACGCAAAGAACAACGTCATTACCGTATGCTTTATCGAGAACATCGATCCTATCGGCGTTCACACCGGTGACTCCTTCTGTTCCGCACCTATGCTCACGATCTCTCAGGATGTCCAGGATATCCTTCAGGATTATTCCTACCGTATCGTTAAGGCGATCGAGGTTATCGGCGGCTGCAACTGCCAGTTCGCACATGATCCCAAGACGGGAAGGATCGTCGTTATCGAGATCAATCCGAGAACATCAAGATCTTCCGCTCTTGCCTCCAAGGCAACGGGTTTCCCTATAGCTCTCGTATCCGCAATGCTCGCGTGCGGCCTCACTCTTGATGAGATTCCCTGCGGCAAGTACGGCACACTCGACAAGTACTATCCGGACGGCGACTATGTCGTAATCAAGTTCGCAAGATGGGCTTTCGAGAAGTTCCACGGCGCTCAGGACAAGCTCGGCACCCAGATGAGAGCTGTAGGCGAGGTCATGAGTATCGGTAAGACATACAAGGAAGCTTTCCAGAAGGCTATCAGGTCTCTTGAGAAGGACAGATACGGTCTGGGCTTTGCAAAAGATTTCAACAAGCTCACAAAAGAAGAGCTTATGTTAAAGCTTACACAGCCTTCCTCCGAGCGTCAGTTCATCATGTATGAAGCATTGAGAAAAGGCGCCACAGTTGATGAACTCTACGAGCTTACAAAGATCAAGCACTGGTTTATCGAGCAGATGAAAGAGCTTGTTGAGGAAGAGGAGGAGCTTCTCAAGAAGGCAGGCCGCATTCCCGATGAGCCTGTTCTCCGCCAGGCTAAGCTCGACGGGTTCTCTGATAAGTATCTCTCACAGCTCCTGAGCGTTTCCGAGGATCTCATCCGCCGTGCGCGTTATGAGTACGGGATCAAGGAAGGCTGGGAAGGCGTCCACGTATCAGGAACCCAGGATGCCGCTTACTATTATTCTTCCTACCACATTACGGAAGACAAATCTCCTTCTTCGAATAATAGGAAGATCATGATCCTCGGCGGCGGCCCTAACAGGATCGGTCAGGGAATCGAGTTCGACTATTGCTGCGTACATGCCGCTCTGGCACTGAAGAAGCTGGGCTTCGAGTCAATCATCGTTAACTGCAACCCTGAGACTGTGTCTACAGACTACGATACTTCCGACAAACTCTATTTCGAGCCTCTTACACTGGAAGACGTTCTCGCTATTCACGAGAAAGAAAAGCCTCTCGGCGTTATCGCACAGTTCGGAGGCCAGACACCTCTTAACCTCGCTGCAAGCCTTAAGGCTAACGGTGTAAATATCCTCGGCACAACACCTGAGACGATCGACCTCGCGGAAGACAGAGATCATTTCCGTGCCATGATGAACCGCCTTGGCATCCCGATGCCTGAAGCGGGTATGGCTGTTAACGCTGATGAAGCTATCGCTATCGCCAACAAGATCGGCTACCCCGTAATGGTACGTCCTTCCTACGTATTGGGCGGAAGAGGAATGGAAGTTGTTCATGATGATGAGATGATGAGGATCTACATGAATGCCGCTGTCGGCGTAACGCCTGACAGACCTATCCTCATCGACCGTTTCCTGCATCATGCCACAGAGTGCGAAGCAGATGCTATCTCTGACGGCACCAACTGCTATGTTCCTGCAGTCATGGAGCATATCGAGCTTGCCGGTATCCACTCAGGTGACTCTGCGTGCATCCTTCCTTCAAAGAATCTCTCACCAGAGATCGTTGAGACTATCAAGGAATACACGAGAAAGATCGCTGTAGAAATGAATGT
This sequence comes from Oscillospiraceae bacterium, assembly GCA_902776845.1. GTDB lineage: Bacteria > Bacillota > Clostridia > Saccharofermentanales > Saccharofermentanaceae > Saccharofermentans. The sequence goes on along the minus strand of CACYRM010000095.1, from coordinate 1,050 downwards.
TGTAGGTCTCATGAACATGCAGTATGCGATCGAGGACGGCGTTGTGTTCGTGCTCGAGGCTAATCCCCGTGCATCCAGAACAGTACCGCTCGTTTCCAAGGTTACAGGCACCAACATGGTAAGGATCGCTACGGATATCATGACAAGCCACCTTACAGGCAGGCCTTCACCGGTTCCCGAACTCCACGATAAGGTAATTCCTCACTACGGAGTTAAGGAAGCAGTCTTCCCGTTCAATATGTTCCAGGAAGTTGACCCTGTACTTGGACCTGAGATGAGGTCTACAGGTGAGGTATTAGGTCTTGCAAGCCACTTCGGCGAGGCAAGCTTCAAGGCTCAGGAAGCAACCAAGACAGAGCTTCCTCTGGAAGGCAGCGTTCTCCTGTCCGTATCGGATCTCGATAAGGTCGATCTCCTTGAGGTAGCACAGATGTTTGCAGATCTCGGATTTAAGATCTACGCAACCGGCGGAACATTCGACATGATCGACAAGGCCGGAATAAAGGCTGAGAAGGTCAAGAAGCTCTATGAGGGCAGACCTAATATCGGCGACATGATCCTTAACCGTGATGTTGATCTCGTTATCAACACGCCTGCCGGAAAGACATCTGCTCATGATGACTCCTACATCCGTAAGGATGCTATCCGCCAGCACGTTCCTTATATTACAACGATGGCTGCAGCTAAGGCTTGTGCAGAAGGAATCAAGGCTGCAAAGGAGAGAGAATTCGAGGTCAGGGCGCTTCAGGATTATCACGCTGACATCAAGTAATATTATTTGATACAGTGTTCTGATAAACGGATCCAAAGTAAATAATTTAAATGAAACGGGGTATCTCATAATGAGACGCCCCGTTTGTATTTGACCCGTCAAAAGTTAAGGTTCTCTTAAGGTTTGCTCAAAGTTAATTAAGATAATGTTTTGTACAATCACTGTGTTCAAAAAAATATGGAAATGGAGATAGATCAGTATGAAAACGATCTTAACAAAAGTAACTTCCGCAGCAGCATGTACTGTCGTGTCTATTGCGGCATTATCCGGACTGGCAT
>CACYRM010000094.1 GCA_902776845.1 Oscillospiraceae bacterium | reverse complement strand
GCGAAAGCATCCATCTCCTCCGCCGGCGCGTTCACCTTGTGCTCGTCAACTTCAAGCGGAAGACCGTCGCGGTAAGCGGCGGAGCCCGTCACGTAGCCGCGAATCTTCTCTGCCATCTCTTCAGGATTATCAGCAAAACCACCACCGGTTCCACCAAGGGTAAATGCAGGACGAAGGATTACAGGATATCCAATCTTTTCTGCAGCCTCAAGTCCTTCTTCAACTGTATATGTAATCTCTGATGGAACAACTGGCTCTCCCAGCTTCTCACAGAGTTCCTTAAATTCTTCTCTATCCTCTGCACATCTGATGCTGGCTGCATCAGTTCCCAGAAGTTCGATCTCACACTCTTCAAGAACACCCTTATCATTTAACTGCATAGCCAGGTTAAGTCCTGTCTGTCCACCAATTCCTGGAACAACATCTAAGATACTAGAAAGAGCTCCTTTTGCCTTCTTGGACAGCTTTGTCAAATTCAGCTTGCACATCCACATGTATATCTTCCAGAAGTTTATTCTCCCTATCGATAGTAGCTTGAATTGCTGAGAAAACAACTGATCTTTTTTTTATATCACCTTCACCGTCGTTTATCAGACGTGTTGTTCTGGTAATGACATCCGTATCGGAATAGACACAGTAAATGAGTTCAAGCCTTAGGCTGTTTTCCTTATCTTTCAGCGTAAGCGAAAGGACCTCTGCATCTTCACCATATGAAGAAGGAAGACCTTCCGAGCCGCCGTCTCTTCCCTTGCTCTGTCCGTATTCCGAATACAGAAAATCCGATGTGAAACTTCCGTCGGCATTTACTATCTCAATGAATGCCTCCCTCACATCACCCTTGCCGTATGAGCTCATCTCAAGACGCATGTCCTCCAATGAGAAATTGCCTGCTTCAGGTGAATAGACTACCGAAGTTGCAGGTGCAAATTCATGCTGCTCGGTAATGCCGTCTTCGCTGTCCATATGGATCTTCCGGCCGTAATAAAGATGTTCTATATGACCCGTATCCAAAACCTTCATAGCATATGTCGTATGAGCGGTATTAAGGACAAACAGAGGGGATTTGTCTCCTGTTACTGTGATCATGTTAATCAGCTCCTTGACTTGAGTTCTTCAGAGATCTCTTTAAGCTTCTTATCTGTCAGAATATACTTTGCCTTGAATATTAGCAATGCGATTACAAGAACAAATATAGGTGCGAGTGTCATTACCATCCTGAGACCGAATACCGCGCTCGTGTCGATCGTCTCAACAACACTGTTCCTGATCGCATTGACCTTATCTGTAAGTACGCTGAGAGTCATACCGGTATTGTCATTCTGCTGGATATTGAAGATCGTAAGGCACACGGATGCAACGAGAGCCGCGATACCAGAGGCGAGCTTGACCACGAATGTCTGCATAGAAAATATGACTGACTCATCTCTTCTTCCGTTCTTGAACTCACCGTAATCACATGTGTTGGCAAGGAAGATCGTGCAGATAACGTTAAGTATTCCGACTGCGCCCATGATGAAGAATCCGGGGACGAAGAATGCATAGACACTCTTTGTTCCTGCAAGAGATAATCCGAGCAGGATGAGATAACCGGCAATCGCCGAGAACACTCCGATGTAGAAGATCTTCAGAGTAGTAAATGCTTTCCTGAGCAGCGGGAAGAACAGCATCATCGCAAAGATCTGCATTGCTCCCGCAAATGTGTTAAATAACGTATAGTTGCTCTGCCAGTTTGTACCTGCTATATCGTATTTGAAAAAATATATCAGGAGATTTGAAGTGATATATGTTGCCGTATTAAACAGAACGATAGTAATGACGATCGTCATCGCCTGGTCGTTGCCGAGCAGCGCCTTGAACATCTGCTTAACCGAAGCTGTCTGCATATCAACGGATGACTTCTCCTTGATGCAAAGACATGTGATGCTTATGAATACGACGAACAGGATGCCGATTATGATCGAGAAGACTTTAAAGCCTTCCCTCTCTACTTCGAGAGTGGAAACCATACTGAGCCCGGCAGCCAGAGACTCACTCTCTTTAACCTTTTCAAAAGTTTCTGAATCGACATAGAAGACAAGTCCTGCCTGATCTTCATTTTCAATAACGAACTCAACATCTGATTCCGAAGCGGAAATTCCGTTAAGCGTAAAGGTGTAGTCAGAATTGTCACCGTTAAAGACGGTAATGTCACCGAAAGCTCTTTCAGAACCCGTAAGGCTTACATTCACATCCGCATTGCCGCTTTCATATCCGATAACATTTGAAGTGGGATTTCCGTCCTTGTCACGCTCTATAACATATACCGCGATATCTGTATCAGAAGATGAGTATTCCTTAACAACGTTTGCGGTACTCTTGGAAACAAGAGCCGTACCGATGGCAGAGACAGCGATAACCGTGACAACAGTTACCAGAGCAGAACCAACACCTGCGCAGGAACGCGCGAGAGCGGACAATCCTTCTCTCTCCTTGCCGCCTCTTGTAAATGCCGGTATCATTGACCAGTACGGAATGTCCATCATGGTGTATGTAACGCCCCAGAGGATATATGTGACAGCCGCATACGCAATAAGACCTTTTCCGTCAAGCGACGGCGGAGCCGCGAACATCAGGATAAGGATCACTGCATTCGTGATGGTGCCGATCATGAGCCACGGGCGGAACTTGCCCCAGCGGGTCTTTGTTTTCGCGACTATAATACCCATGATCGGATCGTTGAACGCATCGAAGACCCTTGCCACGAGCAGAATGATACCCATGGCTATCGCGCTGGTCTTCATAATATCCTGAAAATAGTAAAGGACATAAGAAGCCGAGAGCATGTATACCATGTCTTTTCCGACTGCACCAATGCCGTATGCAAATTTCTCTTTGCCGGTAAGGCCTCTGTTATTAGCCATATTATTTCTCCTCTTATGCTTCGCTGATACCGATAAGAAGTATGTTAACGACTTCGTTTAAGTAATCGTTGTACTTCTTCTTGCTGCCCTTCATTACGTCACGCTCAAAGAATCTCTCGAGCGATGCTTCCATCATTATCTTGAAGATCTTGAGGTCGGCATCCTTCCTTATAACACCTTCCTCCTTTCCCTGCTCCAGTAATCCGAACGCGGGAGCCCAGCCTGTCTCGAGCCTCTTCTGGAGTTTCTTATAAACCTTCGGATATTTATCCTTGAGAGGATACAGTTCCTGGAAATTTATATTCCTGTAACTCTCCGGCATGGCAGAAAGGAACAGCCTGATCTTCTCGATCGTTGTATATTCAGTTGAATTAAGGATCTCTTTTTCTCTGTTCTTTATATTATCGAAAACATAATCCACCATTGTCTCGAAGATCTCATCCTTGCCGGAAAACTCTTTATATATAGTTTTCTTTGAGATCTTAAGTTCATCCGCAACATCGTCCATGGTGAGCTTTAAGCCCTTCCTGTTGAAGACCTGAATGGTACCTTTAAGGATCTTCTCCCTGATCTCTGTCATCATAACCATAAGATTCTCCTTCGGAAACTGATTGCGCATTTTCGCGTTTCCACAATAATAATATCAACTTAACCGGAAATCGGCTTGCTGATTTTGGAAACTGATTTTACAAATTTAGTTTCCAACTATTGTGCAAAATACGCATGTGACTGTTTTGAGAAGTGAATCTATAATCATGCTATAGGATCCGCAAGGAGGCTTACCATGATCGATCTGAATTCTATAGTTTTTAAAGATATTTACTGTACTGACAGCGCCGCATCAAAGCAGCCCGCCAGATATTCAAGTGCCGTTGACGGGTTCACCGGCACATTTTCAGGCAGTCCGGAAGCAATATTCAGTGCTCCCGGCAGAACGGAGATCGGAGGGAACCACACCGACCACCAGCACGGGGAAGTTTTGGCCGCATCCGTCAACAGGGATGCAATTGCGGTTGTTTCCGCAAGATCCGATGACCGTGTCAGCGTTTATGCCGAAGGCTTCGGCATGACAAACATATCAATATCAGATCTTGAATACCGAGAGGAAGAGAAAGGAACTACAGCTGCTCTTATCCGCGGGGTTCTCGCCGGACTTAAGAACTCCGGTTATTCATCCGGGGGATTTGATGCTTACATAACAAGCGATGTTCCGGCAGGTGCGGGACTCTCTTCTTCTGCAGCTTTCGAGACACTGATCGGGACTGTGGTTTCAGGTCTTTATAACGGTATGAATATAGATCCCGTCACCATCGCAAAGACAGGCCAGTACGCCGAGAACAGATACTTCGGCAAGCCCTGCGGTCTTATGGATCAGATGGCATGTTCCGTGGGCAATCTAGTGCATATAGATTTCGAAGACCCTGCCGATCCTGTAGTAGATAAAGTCGATTTTGATTTTGCCGGAAGCGGTTACGTTCTCTGTATTACGGATACAAAAGGTTCCCATGCCGATCTGACTGATGAATACGCGGCTGTTCCTTCCGAGATGAAGAAGATCGCGTCAATTCTCGGACATGATGTTCTCCGCCCTGTTTCTTTCGAAGACATTACGGATAACATCGGAATGCTCCGTGAGAAAGCCGGAGACAGAGCAGTATTAAGAGCCATTCATTTCGTTAATGAATCAATGCGTGCCAGAAGAGAAGCTGAGGCTCTTAAGAAAGGTGATCTTAAGGAATTCCTCAGCCTTGTCAGGCAGTCAGGAGATTCATCTTTTAAATATCTTCAGAACGTTTACACGAACAAAGATGTTACAGTGCAAAACGTATCGCTTGCACTGGCTGTAAGTGACACAATACTGGATCCCGATGAAGTGGCCAGAGTTCATGGCGGCGGTTTTGCCGGAACCATTCAGGCTTTTGTAAAAAAGGAAAATGCCGGCCGTTATCAGATGTATATGGATAAGGTTTTCGGCAACGGAAGCTGCGAGATACTGTCGGTCCGCAAATACGGCGGCATCAGGGTCCTGTAACGGAGGCATCCATGATCAACACATACATAACAGAACTTGTAAATTACGGTATAAGAAACGGTCTGATCGATGAGCTTGACCGGGTCTACTCCATAAACAGACTCGTTGAACTGATGGAGTTTGATGAATATATTGCTCCGGAGACCGTACCATCCGAAAGACCTCTTAATCTCATTCTTGAGGACATGATGTCCTGGGCATTGGATCACGGAATAATGAAGAGCGACACTATTGCCTGCAAAGATCTTTTTGACACTAAGATAATGGGAACAATAACGCCTCCGCCCTCAGTTGTGATCAACATGTTTAACAGATTATGCGGGACATCACCGAAGGTTGCCACTGCCTGGTATTATAACTTCTCGAAAGTGACAAATTATATCCGCGTTGACCGCATTGCCAGAGACGTTAAATGGACCGCTCCCACTGAATACGGAGACATCGACATCACGATAAATCTCAGCAAGCCGGAAAAAGATCCGAGGGATATCGCCGCAGCGGGGAAAGCGAAAAGCACATCCTATCCGAAGTGTCTTCTCTGCCCCGAGAACGAGGGTTACGCAGGAACTCTCACCCACCCTGCAAGGCAGAATCACAGGATCATTCCCATAACATTGGACGGTGATGAATATTTCCTTCAGTACTCACCCTATGTCTACTATAACGAGCACTGCATCATCCTCAACAAAAAGCATGTTCCGATGGTGATCAACCGTTCGACATTCAAAAAGCTCTTAAGCTTCGTTGAGCAGTTTCCGCACTATACGGCCGGCTCAAATGCCGACATTCCCATCGTAGGCGGGTCGATCCTGAGTCACGATCACTTCCAGGGAGGCTGCTATGTTTTCCCGATGGCAAAGGCGGATTATAAACTTACATTCTCCATCCCTGAATATGAAGATCTTACTGCCGGCATCGTCAACTGGCCGATGTCGGTAATAAGACTTCAGGGAGATGATATTGAGCGTTTGACTGACTGCGCAGACACGATCCTTCGTAAATGGAAGTCTTATACGGATGAAGCCGCTTTTATTTTCGCCGAAACAGACGGTGTTCCCCACAATGCGGTAACGCCTATCGCGAGGAAAAACAAAGAAGGCAGGTTCGAGCTGGATCTGGTACTGCGCAACAACATTACAACAGAGGAGCATCCCCTTGGCGTATACCATCCCCATGCCGAATATCATCACATTAAGAAGGAAAATATAGGTCTGATCGAAGTCATGGGGCTCGCTGTTCTTCCCGCAAGGCTGAAGAAAGAAATGAGCATGATAGAGGATGCCATATTGACCGGTAAAGATTTACGTTCCATTGAGGAGATATCCAAACACGCTGACTGGATAGATGAATGGAAAGACAGTTACGATCTGTCCTCCTCGTCCGGCATTAACGAAGCTCTCAGGACCGAGACCGGCAAGACATTCGCAAAAGTCCTGGAATGCGCCGGTGTTTATAAAAATGACGAAGATTTCATGAGGTTTATCAACACACTGTAAGACCTGGAAATGCATCTTACCGCCTGATTTTGCATCTCATCCGCTCTTATATTGAACGGGCATAAAGACTGTCATATAGTCGTCTCATCAACAAGGAATGAGGTGACTTTTATGACAGTTTTACTTTTATCCGTCCTGATCATTTTAGAACTCGGCTTCATGGTTTTCGAGCTCACCAGAGCCACAGCGAAAAAAGAATGGACAACTAAGCGCACCATCTTAAATGCCGCTGAGCTTGTGGTATTCTTTGCGATGGTCCTGCTTCCCGGTATTGATACGAGCTTCAGATTTGCAGGGCTCATCTTCATGCTGGTCTTAAGGCTCGTTGTATCAGGCATCTTCTGGCTCGCAAACCGCAAGAGCACCAAGACAAAGAAGAAGGCAGCGATTGTATTGGGAGGACTGCTCGGAGCTGTCCTCATCGCATCTTCGAGCCTTCCTGCTTTTCTCTTCACTGACTACGAAGGAAGGCCCACGACCGGACCTTATAAGCCATTGCTGGCAAATGCGATACTGATCGACAGATCACGTGTAGAAGAGTTCGAAAATGACGGCTCATTTAGAGAAGTTCCCGTCTACTTCATCTATCCTGAAGGAGCAACGGAGAAGATGCCTCTTGTTATCTTCAGCCACGGAGCGTTCGGATACTATCAGAGCAATGCCTCAATGTTCATGGAACTCGCAAGCAACGGTTATGTAGTCGCGAGCATCGAGCATCCCTATCACTCCATCTTCACGCACGATTCAACTGGCAAAACAATAATCGCCGACAGAAAATTCCTCAACGATTCGATGACTATAGGCACCAGCGGCGTATCGGAAGCCGAGATTTTCGAGGTCATATCAAAATGGATGGAGCTCCGTATTGGAGACATGAACTTTGCGATCGATTCATTTAAGGCAAAGGATACGGATTCCTGGTATATAGAAGACGGCCAGAAAGAAGGCGTTTTGAAGGCTGTAAGCCTTATAGATACATCAAAGATCGGCCTCATCGGTCATTCGATGGGCGGTGCAACGGCAGTTACGTGCGGCAGAAGAGATGACATATCAGCCGTAGTGGACCTTGACGGCACTATGCTGGGCGAGAATCTCGGCGTTAATGGTGACGAAATAATCGTCAACGAAGAGCCTTACCATACGCCTCTTCTTAACTTCCAGAACCAGCAACACCATGATGATGCCGTAGAAGCCGAGAGGATCGGATATAAATATTCGAATAACACCATCATCAAAAATGCCGATACGGTTTACACGACATACTTTGCAAACAGCGGCCACATGGACTTTACGGACCTCCCGCTCTTCTCCCCTTTCCTTGCAAAGAACCTGGGAACAGGTGATGTCGACAACGTTGTCATGATCGATACGCTAAATGGGCTTGTCGTAAGATTTTTCGATTGCTATCTTAAAGGAGAAGGCAACTTCAGCGTAAACGAATACTATTGAGGTAACAATGGACATAACTGTTAAAAAGATCGGCGAGACCGAGAAAGAATATATCGAGATTGGGTGTCACAAAAAAGATGAGCGGATCGATGAGATCATCCGCTTCATCAGATCCCGCGAAGGCATCTTAAAAGGAACAAAAGAGGACCGGCAGTACAGTATCGCGCTGCCGGATATTCTCTATATCGAAGCAGTTGATGAGAAGACTTTTATCTATCTCGAGAATGACTGCTACGAATCAGGCAGACGCCTTTATGAATTCGAGGAAGCGCTCGTCACGCGCAACTTCGCCCGGATCTCTAAATCAGTCGTCGTAAACCTTATGAAGATCACTTCGATCAAACCTTCATTAAACGGCAGATTCTCCTGTGTCCTCACTAACGGCGAACAGGTCATCATCTCCCGCAAATATGTCCCTGACATAAGAGAGAAGCTCAGAGGAGGTACAGTATGAAAGAACACTTAAGAGCGCAGCTCGCAGGCTTTTTCATATCAGTAACGCTTATCAACGTGGCAATGTTCGTGCTCGGAAACATACTGCAGCCTGATCTCAGATTCGGATATGAAGCATTTGCCTATCCCCTGATCTACGGCGTTATCGGAAGTCTCCCCGGCCTTGTCATGTTCTCGAAAAAGGAACTCACAATGAAGCAGACGATAATAAGAGAGATCATTCAGATGCTTCTTATCGTCATCCTCATAATCACTTTCATGTTCGGCAGGTTTAAAAGCATCGAATACGAGATGATCCCTCAGATAATAGCTGTTGCCGTAAGCGTAATGATCATCTATGTGCTTGTAAATGTTTTCGGATGGCTCATAGATCTTAAGACCGCGAACAAGATGACTGAAGAACTTAAGAAATATCAGGCTAAGGCATCAGGCAAATAATTACTGTTTGCCGCTCTTCCAGACATAGCCTGTCTTGATAACCGTCTCAATATGATAGCCTGCTTTCCCGAGAGCTTTTCTTAGTTTCTTTATGTGTGAGTCTACAGTCCTGTCATAGCCTTCAAAATCAGAGCACCAGGCAATATCAAGGATCTGGTCACGCGTAAGAACAATATCCTTGTGATCGATAAACATCAGAAGCAGATCATATTCCTTGGGAGCGAGATTTATTGTCTTTCCGTTTACGCTTACCATATGCCTTGCAGGGTCTATAGTGATCTCATCAATGACAAGGCATCCGTTTCTGGAAAGAAGACCGCGGTATCTGCTGATCAGGGCATTGACCTTCATGAGCAGGACCTTTGTCGAAAAGGGCTTGGTAACATACTCATCAGCACCGATCTCATAGCCGGAG
>CACYRM010000093.1 GCA_902776845.1 Oscillospiraceae bacterium | reverse complement strand
CTGATTGCGTATCTGCATGTAGATCGGCACGTCGGAGTATTCGTCTATTCTTATAATCATTGCTATTTCCTCTCTTACGGTTAATTAACCAGCCTGCGTTTTTTTCGATCCTTCAATACAATTACTGCCATAACAACAGCAAGTATTACTACAGGGATCATGCTAACTAGGCCGTTATATGCAGGTCCGAAAATAAGATGCCTGTTAATATCATCAATGCGCTCACCGTTAAGGACCATCTGGTACAAAGTAACTCCGGCATTGACCGAACCGTGCAGAAGTGCCGGGAACCAGATGCATTTTGTCTTGTCGTAGATTATCCCGTGGATCACACCCATGCTGATGCAGAAGAGCGTAAACACAACCAGACCCAATACAGGTGCTCCGATATAATCCGTACCGTATTCATATCCTGCAAGAAGCATTGCCGGGAAATGGAATACCGCCCAGGCCACGCCTCCAATCAGCCATGTCGTTACCTTTCCGAATTTCTTGTTAAGTTCGGGATAAAGGAATCCTCTCCAGCCTGCCTCTTCGCCTATTGCGAGGAACATATTCATGAACGGAGCATATGTAACACACGGAATTATCGATATCAGCGTAAGCCCTGACATGCTCATTCCCGTCTGCTCGAGTGCAGCCTTGTATTCTGCAGGATCCATTCCCATTTCCTCTACAGTCTTTAGCAGATAAGAACCGTCCAGGCTGAAAAGCTCAGGCCAGATCGCAAAGAATAATACAAATCCTAATATCGTAAGCGTGACAGGTACCAATAACGCGAAAACTATCCACTTGAGATTGCCCTTAAACTTCGGCTTCCAGCCCATGCCCTTCAGGTCTGCCTTTGAAATGATCGCGGCGATAAGCGGCGTAAACATGCATACAGCAAGTCCGCCTCTGAAGAGCATCGTTCCGGCCGTTCCTCCTATGTTATTGCCTATGACCGCGACTGCAATCTGAATGGCCCATGCCAGCAACAACGTGATTGCCGTGTACTTGATTACCTTCTTTGTATCCATATAAATCTCTCCCTTTCCGGCAGTAAACCCCGGAGCTTTATCCCATTCCCCGGGGCATTCTGCCCTGCTGTTCAACACACCTGCTATTCCGGACACGTGTATTGTTTGTATTAGTTGTTATAATGCAAAGCATACAACATTTTTTGCCGGTGTCAAGATATTTCGCAGCGTATGAGACTAACGGAGAGATTAAGTCATTGGTTTTGACACAGAATCGGGATACTTGAATCGGCTATTTCCAAGTTATTTCCTGGCTTGCCGATTTCAGGAAACGGTATAAGCAAAATGTCACTAAATTACTAAAAACATTTCCCAAAACATGCTGTTCAGGAAATTTTCAGAAAATGAGACGGAAAAGAACAAGTTGTAACAGTTTATTTCAACATCTTCCTCAGCTTGAGGTGGTTCCTGCCGTTGCTGTACTCATATATCACGTCTTCCATGAACTTCTTGGTTATAAAGATACCGAGTCCGCCGATATCCCTGTCTGAAGCCGGAAGAGTTACATCAGGGTCCGCCTTTGCCGTGGGATCGTAGCGCATGCCGTCATCGATCAGAGTTATCGTGACTTCGGAATTGTCTTCACGCATCTGAACCTGTATCGTAGCTTTTCCGTCTTCCCTGTCAGGATATGAATATGATGCGATATTTACGAAGATCTCTTCGACTGCCACGTCGATCTGCGTCTGAATCTTAACGGGACAATCCGCAGCCTCAAGCTCGCCGTCGACAAAGGCAAGGACTTCAGTAAGTTTCTGCTTATCGGCATCGACCGTTAGCTCCTTAACTCTGCCTAAAGAGCTCCCCCTGTACTCGAAGCACATCATCGTAAGATCATCGAACTGTTCCGAATCCTTTACGAAATTATCCACCGCGCGTCTTACGCTGCCTAATATCTGCTTCGGGAATGCCGCATCTGACTTCTCGTTCAACGCTGTTACCATTCTCTCTGTTCCAAAGAATTCATTCTCCGCATCCGTGGCCTCGGGAACGCCGTCCGTATATACGAAAAGCTTCGATCCGGGTTCCAGCTGAAGCTCATACTCTTTGTACCTGATCCCTCCCATCGCGCCGACAGCGGGGCCGTGCTTATCCTTTATAAGCTCAAATCTTCCGCCGGGTTTCTTAAGGACAGGATACTCGTGTCCGGCATTCGCAGCCTTGAGAATACCTGTGGATATCTCAAGCTCGCCGAGCCAGACCGTAACAAACATATCCTCTTTGTTATTCGAACATATCTGATTGTTGACGGTTTCCAGAGCCTTGGCCGGTGAAAGACCGCTCCTTACATAGTTCTTGATAAGGATTTTCGAGATCATCATAAAAAGAGCCGCGGGAATGCCCTTGCCCGATACATCTGCCATGACCAGCGCAAGATGGTCATCATCGATCAGGAAGAAATCATAAAAGTCGCCGCCGACCTCTTTCGCGGGATCCATGCTTGCGTAGATATCGAATTCCGTCCTGTCAGGGAACGGCGGGAAATCATTCGGGAGCATAGCGGCCTGAATCTTCGTGGCCATTGAAAGCTCGGTATTGATACGTTCTTTCTCCGCAGTGATGCTGGCCGTCTTCTCAACATGGTAATCGATCTCCAGCGCCATCTCCGAGACGTCTTCGGCAAGCTGACCGATCTCATTTCTGAGATTCGTCCTCGAAAGACCTTTAATAACGCTCTTACTGTCCTTTGTATTCTTGTACTCATGGATGTATTTCTGCACATTGCGTAGCGGGAATATAACGAACAGGAGGATAAACACAAGGCATATCAGCGAGAGAACGATCTGATTCAGGATCGCGCGTCTCGAGCTGGTTACCGTCTGATCCTCGATATCCGCCATGAGACCTGTCATGTTGTAAGTCAGTCCGATCAGGACTTTATGCTCATCAAATGTTCCGAAAAGCGAATAATAATCCACCCAGCCATTAGCATCTGCAAGGTGGTTGTAATTCTCGACGGCCTCCCGCATGCCCTCCATCTGGCTCTGGCTGACGGTAACGCTCTTTCCCAGAATATAAGCATCGTCCTTTCCCGTACCGCGGTAAACTCCGTGCTCCGCTCCGCTGAAAAGGAACACCTGATCAGAGTACGGTTCTTCGGTCACTACACAGAAAAGATAGTCGACATTATTCGCCTTTTTGATCTCATTGATCCTTGTAAGGAGCCACGAATATGCGATCTCGGCATAAAGCTTCTGGTCTTCTTCCGGAAGCGCCTCGCATTGCTCCTCCGTCAGATATCTCAGCTGCAGATCAGGATGCCTCTCAGCGAAAAGCTCACACTTCTCGCGCGTCATTGAATTATCTTCAAACAACGCGTCGTATTCGATATTAAGTAACAGAGGATGATCGTACCAGTATCTTATCAGCCATTCATATGCGGGAAATTCCGTAATGGCTAGCTTCGCCTCGTCAGCAATCTGCGCCGACCGCTGCTCCGTCTGTTTCTTTACATTGATATCAGACATCCTGCTCTCGGAAACATAAGTAAGGATACCTGTAAGGAAGATGCCGATCACAAACAGGATCGCAACCTCGATTATGATACTGATCTTAAGTCTGTTCTGTCTCATAGGGTTATATTTTATCACGCTATGGGACAGTATCATAATTAATGAGACGACTCTTTGAGTTTTGCGAAGATCTTATTCTCCCAGCATTTCCCCGCCCCACTCGACGACCGTAAAGCCTGAACGCTCCGACGGATTGATAATGCTCAGATCCTGTGCCTCAATGTCCACGAAGGAATCCGACGGATACCACAGCATGTTCACTCTGATAACTGTATCAGGTGCCGGTGAGATATCGAGCATTGCCGCGTCTTCATAAGCGGCTGTCTGGAACGTAATGACATTGTACTCATTGACCTCCATCTGCGGGAGCCAGTACATTATAAAAGCGTTTGCTTCAGTATCAGTAAGGCCGGCCTCCTTCAGCGAATACTCAAGGAATTCAGCAGTATCTTCGCCTTTAACGCAGAAACCTTTCGAGAGATCAGGCTCCATATCAAGATCGGCTTCCCAGAAAAGATATGAGTAATTCCTTCCGCTGTCATCAGTAAGCAGTCCGCCGGGAGCCGCATTCACGTTCCACCCGGTCTCAGCATTGTATAGAGGATAGGTGGAAGTCAGATCACCGTCTATTGAGAGCTTTACATTGACTTCTGTTTCTTGTGACGGATAAAGATAAATTATCGGCGCATGAGCGCGGATACGGGTGGTTGCCTTATTCGCCTGTCGGATATATGTATAGAGTCCGAAAGAGCCAGCACCGAAAAGAACAGCCAGCGTGATCATAACTACCGAGGCTGCAATAAGCCCGGATGTTTTACGGCTTCTCTCCTCTTTCGGTGTCGAGCCTGCAAAAAGCAGCACGATACTGAAAACGAAGATAAAAACGCTTGGTATCAGTGTAATGAAGACAAACCCGGTATTTCCTGATAAAGTTCTTGTGGAAGAAGGGATAATGCCTGCCGCTTTTCCTTTGACGGCATAAACGTAATCGTAACCTTCAACACCCGTCTTATTACCATATGCGAAAGAAACATTCTGTCCTTTGGATAACGTAATACCGCCATACATATCGGCAATGGCATCATAAACATATGTCGAGTTATCAGCCACGAACCAGCGGTCTCCCCCTATACCTGTTACCCTGATCCTCGCGCAGGTTATGCTCTCCACGCCGATCTCAGCCGAATCGGCACTTCTGTAATAGTCGTTAATATCAGCACTTCCGACCTGATCCATTACTACAGCTGTGTAATCTATTGCCTCGATCTCTTTAATGACACCGCTGAAGACCGGATAAGAATCGTATTTCTCATCACAAGACAGATAATATGAATCAGCCTGAGAATTTACCGTGGTCTCAGAAGGGAGCAAGTAATAAGTCAGCACATTTACAAGTGTCAGAACACAAAGTTCAATGCCGATGAAGATCACTTTTCCGATTGAAAGATTACTATTACCCATATATTTCACCTCCGCTGTATATCTTTAATACAGAACGGAAGAGGGAATTGTTGCAGAAATACTGTGCAGTTATCCCTTTTTCCCGATTTTGCCTTTTTAGGATAGATTTTTAGCACACTTTTTATCCCAATATCTCTGTTTTTCGAAAATGGGATAACTTTTGCTTCAGAAATCTATCCCAAAACACAATAATCAATAGTTTGGGATAAAAAGCGACGTGCATTTTTATCCTAAACCCGAAAATTCTTCAAATTGGGATAACTATAAAAATCTAAGGGATTATTGCGTCAAACGCATCAATCGTACAGTTCGTACAGGCCGTCAGGCATCTTACACTTTATATAGCCGTTTTCGATGCTGACTTCATAACAATATGCCTTAACAAACGGGATCATGAGATTTTTCTTCTTGTCACGCCTGATCTCGAGCGTGAACTGGGGGCCGGTCTCAAAACAATCGATGACAGTTCCGACTTCGCCTCTTTCGTCATCAATGACCTTAAGCCCTTTGAGGTCGGTGATAAAATAGCTGTCCTTCCTGAGCTTGACGGCATTGTCTCTCGTAACGGCAATGAATCTGCCGCGCAAAAGCTCCGCCCTGTCACGGTCAGCGACGCCTTCGATTCTTACAAGAACGTTTCCCCTGTCGAGCCTTGCGGATGCGCATGCTGCCGCTTCGGGCTTCTCGAAATTCTGCCCGCAGGTAAAACATTCCTTAAGTTTAAGGAAACGGCGCGGGTCGTCCGTCAAGGGGTAGACTTTGAGCTCCCCGCGGACGCCGTGCGCGCCGATAATCTTTCCTATAATGATGAGATCTTCCAAAAGAATCAGCCTACTATATCAACAATAACGCGCTTACCCTCTTTGAGGTACTTAGCCTTCATTATCGAACGGATGGCCTGGGCTCTCTTACCGTTCTTGCCGATAATCTTTCCTGTATCTTCGGGAGCAACGGACAGCTCGAAAACAACAGTGTTTCCGCGCTCTGTCTTCTTAACTTTCACCTCATCGGGATTGCTGACAAGTTCCTTGGCGATATAAACCAATAAATCGTCCATATAAAGCTCTCCTTCCTATTATTTTTTGAGGATCAACTGAAAATACTATCAGATGATACCCTGCTTCTTAAGAAGAGACTTTACTGTATCTGTGGGCTGAGCTCCGTTAGCGATCCACTTCTTTGCTGCATCTGCATCGATCTTAACGCTGTCTGTCTCTGTCATGGGATCATAATAACCGATCTCCTCGATGAAACGGCCATCTCTGGGGTATCTGGAATCAGCAACAACTACACGGTAGAAAGGTGCCTTTTTCTTACCCATTCTTCTTAAACGAATCTTAACTGCCATTTTGTTTTCCTCCAAAAAATATAATTTTGTTTTTTATAATCTGCGCCATAAATATGACGGGATCGACTTTAATAATCTATCTTCTGCCCTTGCGCTTCTTCTTGCGGTCGCGCCTGCCCGTGGGTGTGAAGGGCGTATCATCGTCTTCTTTAGGAGCTCTGAAGCTTCCTATTCCCTGCGGCATTCCCGAGCCCATACCTGACATACCGGAACCCATACCGCCCATGCCCATGTCTCCGAGGCCGCCCATGCCGCCCATGTTGCCCTTAAGGCCCATCTTGGCAGCCTGCTTCGCAAAGCCCTTGGGCATCTTGAATCCGCCCTTGCCGTTTGAAAACTGCTTCATTATCTTTGCGGTCTGCTCGTACTGGGTAATGAGCTTGTTCACGTCTGATACCTGAACGCCTGCGCCTGCGGCAATTCTCTTTCTTCTGCTGGCATTGAGGATCTGGGGAGCTCTTCTCTCCTTCTTGGTCATGGATAAGATGATGGCCATCTGTCTGTCAACGATCTTATCATCAAGATCTTCCTCATTTACCTTGCCTGCTGCACCGGGCATCATGCCTACGAGGTCCTTGAGAGAGCCCATCTTCTTCATCTGTTCGAACTGTGAATAGAGGTCATCGAGGGTAAAGGAACTGCTCATCATGCGTTCCATTGCCTTCATTGCCTCTTCCTCATCGATGTTCTGCTGGGCCTTTTCGATAAGGCTTACAACATCGCCCATTCCGAGGATCCTGTCCGCCATGCGCTGGGGATAGAACTTCTCGATGGCTTCAACCTTTTCGCCAGTACAGATGTACTTGATAGGCTTGTTTGTAAGCTTGCGGATGGAAAGCGCGGCACCGCCTCTCGCGTCACCGTCGAGCTTCGTCATGATGAAGCCGTCCATTCCGATGTTCTGCTCGAAAAGCTGTGCCACGTTGACAGCTTCCTGACCGATCATCGCATCGACGACAAGGAGCTTCTCCGTAGGGTTGACAGCGGCAGCAATATCATGGAGCTCTTCCATGAGTTCCTCATCTGCAACGGTACGGCCTGCGGTATCAATGATAAGGTAATTGCAAAGCATGTATCTTGCTCTGCCTTCACCGTCTTTTGCTATCTTAACGGCATCCTTTTCCTCAGGATCGATATAGCATTCAACGCCGATACTGTCACTTAAGACCTTGAGCTGCTGTGCTGCGGCAGGTCTGTGAACGTCGACGGAGACCACCATGGGCTTCTTGCCGTTCTCTTTTAAGAGTTTTGCAAGCTTTGCAGCAGTTGTCGTCTTACCTGCACCCTGAAGACCGTAAAGGATGATTATATTAAAACCTGAATCAGATACCTTGAGCTTGTCTTCGCCCTCTTCACCGCCTAAGAGTTCTGTCAGTGAATCTCTTACGATCTTTACGATCTGCTGGCCGGGAGTAAATGACTGCTGAACATCAGCGCCCTTGCACTTCTCGGTCATATCGGCAACGAATTCTTTAACAACGCCGTAATTGACGTCTGCCTCGAGCAGCGCCATACGGATCTCGCGCATCATTTCCTTGATGTCGCTCTCACTGACGCGGGCCTTGCCGCGCATCTTTGAGGTTATATTCTGAAGCTTTTGCGATAAGCTCTCAAACACGTTCTTACATTTCCTCTATCAATTCTTCAAGCTCTTTGGCAGCCTTTGCGTTATCACCGCTGTTAAGATGCTCCAGAGCCTTCTTGGCTTTTGCCTGCTGTCTCTCGAAAAGCTCGAGAAGTCCTAACTTCTCCTCATACTCTTCGAGCTGCTTTTCCGCCCTCTTGACCGTGTCATGAACGCCCTGCCTCGATATACCCTCCGCTTCGGCAATCTCCGCCAAAGTCAGATCATCATTGTAGTAGCTCTCACAGGTGCGCCTCATCTTGGGCGTCAGAAGATTGCCGTAGAAATCGAGCAAAAGGTCTGTTCTTACTGACTTTTCACGCATTTTAGGCATATTCCCCCTATTTCAGCCTGCACATAATAACAAAGGATAAATGGCGTGTCAAGTATTTTTACTTGTCAGTGCTGCGGTCACTTCTGATAACCGAATAACAAACAGAATCGCAGATACCCTGTTCATATCCGCAAAATCGAAAAGATAATCTATTACCGCTTTCAAAGCTTCAGGCATATATCCGTTCTGTCTCTATTTTCTGAGTACCTGTTTTATTCATCGCAGTTCCAGCTCCCCACAACAAGAAAATTTGTAAATCTGTTATATGATATACTCAAACCCGGAATTAGAAAAATTATTTGATTTTTCGACAAGGGAGATTATTTATGAAAAAGATCATCACTGTTATTCTGTCCACTGCTATCCTGCTTATGGCAGGCTGCAGTTCTTCTCACGAAACCATAACCACAGTACCATTTAGCAGTGAGACCACAACGGTCGGAGACATTGCCGGAACGATCGAAGGTGACAGATATATTAGCCATGCCGGTGGCGTAGGCTTTAAGCTAACCGGTGATTATACTGTCGAATGGCCCGATGCCGATAAAAGAAATATCGTAATGAGCGACTACACCGGAGTAGACATATCAGGTCCCTGGTTTGTGTGGGGTAACACCGCATCCTTGAAGATCGATTATGTACTTGATGAACATTTGAAAGCAGACGCAACGAAAGAACACACTCTCGAAGAATGGAACAAAAGCATGAAATATCCTGCTAAAAGTATAGAATACATCGAAGACTACAAACTGGACGGCAAATCCTGTTTCGCGCTTAAGATGGTATTAGATAAAAACGGCTATGATGTCTCATCTCTTCAGATCTTTTTTCTCCAGGACAACGGATTGCTAGTTCTGTTCACGATCACAGCCGGGAGTTTCAAGGAAATAGATAAGGTCGTTAAGAATCTTCAAATAGCTTGATCAGCATAATTTCTGGCTTTGCCCTACTCTTAA
>CACYRM010000092.1 GCA_902776845.1 Oscillospiraceae bacterium | reverse complement strand
ATAAAAGACCTTGAAGATGAGATAGGAATAAATATCTTCGAACGATCCAACAGAGGTGTTACGACTACTGCTGAAGGTGCAGACTTTATAGTCTATGCGAGACAAGTGGTAGCACAGTATGAACTGCTTAAAGAAAAATATATCGATAAAGAACAGAAGATACGATTCGGTGTGTCAACGCAGCACTACACGTTTGCAGTTAAGTCTTATATTGAACTGATCTCAAATTACGGTACGGACAAATACGATTTCTCGATATATGAAGGAAAGACATCTGATGTTATAAACGATGTCAGAACCTTCAGATCCGAGATCGGAATCATTCACATGGATGAATATAACAGCAATTATCTGATTAAATATCTGAAGGCAAATAACCTTCAATTTCATAAGCTGTTTGACTGTAAGGTATATGCTTATCTGTCATCAAAACATCCGCTTGCAAATAACAAGAAAGTAACGGAAAAGGATCTGGAGCCTTTTCCGTGTCTGACTTTTAACCAGGGCGAGGGAGCTCCCATTTATTTATCTGAAGAACCTGTAAGTATGTTTGCCAAAAGGAATACCATCAGGGTAAATGACCGTGGAACGATGCTCAATCTGATGGTCGGATTAAACGGCTATACGCTTTGTTCCGGAATTATTTGCGAAGAACTTAACGGCTCGAGATATACAGCCATTCCTTATGACAGCAGGGAGAAAACCTCTGTCATCTATATAACGCGCGACGGCAGCACATTAAGTGAACTGGGCGAAAAATACATAGAGCATCTGCGCTCTTTCGCTTCATAAGTTTTAGTTATAACTGACTATTGATTTTGCGTATTAACACCTGAAAATTCGGAAGTGTATCATTCTTCTCATGCAAACAACCTACCTGACCGATAGGCGAATGCAAAAGGAGATTACACGAATGTCAACGATTAACATTAAAGAGCCAAGCGTAGTTATACGCGAAAAGCGTTTAGGAACGATCAATGCTTTTTCAGGCAGTGCTTCGCAGATAGTCGAGAAGTCAGCTAAGGGCGAACTTCACGACTGCAAGAGAAAGTTCTCGCAGTGCCTCGGATGCAACCAGCAGCAGGCTTTTTGCCAGCTCGCGATGATCAGGGATGCGGTAGTTATCAATCACGCACCGATCGGATGCTCAGGAGAATTCGCAGATTTCAATTTCACATACAGGATCGAGCAGTCAAAGAGAAACCTTCCTGCAGCTTTAGGAAGATATTACTCAACAAACATTCTCGAGAAGGACACAGTTTTCGGTGCGGCAAAAAAACTCGAAGAGACAATAAAGCTCGCATACGAGAGAGAACATCCTAACGCGATATTTGTTACAACATCATGCGCCTCGGGAATAATCGGTGAGGACATCGAAGCAGTTGTTGAAGCGGCAAGCAAGGAACTCGGCATCCCGGTAGTTACATGTAACTGCGAAGGCTTCAGATCGAAGATCTGGACAACAGGATTCGATGCTGCATATCACACGGTATTAAGAGGCATCGTAAAGCCTGCTGAGAAGAAGACAAACAAAGTAAATATCATCAACTTCTGGGGCAGCCATGTTTTCGATGACATCGTAAGAAGATTCGGTTATGAACCCCAGTACATCATTCCGTTCTCAACGGTTGAAGAGTTATCACATGTAAGCGAGGCAGCTGCTTCGATCCACATCTGCCCTTCGCTCTCGACATACATGGGCGCAGGATTAAACCAGCTCCACGGAGTTCCTGAAGTTCTTGTACCTCCGGCATACGGCGTTGCAGGTACAGACAGATGGCTCAGAGCTTTCGGTAAACTCGTAGGCAAGGAAGAGATCGCTGAGGAGATCATTAAGGAAGGCCACGAGAAATATCTTCCCGAGATCGAGAAACTCAAGGAAAGATTCAAGGGCAAGAAGGCATACGTTACCGCAGGTGCGGCTCACGGCCAGGCACTCATCACATTGCTCGGCGAACTTGGAATGGATGTTGTCGGTGCGGCAGTCTTCCATCACGATCCTGTTTATGACAGCGGGGATGACAAACTCGATATCCTGGGTCAGGCAGTAAAAAACTATGGTGACGTTCCTGACTACAGAGTATGCAACAAGCAGGCATGTGAGCTCGTAAACGCACTGAACAGGATCAAGCCTGATCTCATTCTCGCAAGACACGGAGGTATGACTTTGTGGGGCGCGAAGTTCGGCATCCCGTCACTCCTCATAGGTGATGAGCAGTTCGGTATCGGATACAAGGGCGCACTTAATTACGCAAGAAGAATAGATGACGCTTTGGATTCTATCGAGTTCATAAAGAACTATTCCAAGCACGCTTCAAATCCTTACACCAAGTGGTGGTTCGAGCAGGATCCCGGATACTTCCAGGGTGACGGTTCAGGAAGAGGATGTGCGAGAGGAAACGGAGGATTCTAAGATGTCAGGAGCAATTGAACAACCAAGATTTACATGCGCGCTCGGTTCATGCCAGAGCGTGGTGGCTATAAAGAAAGGCGTTCCGATCCTTCACTCGGGTCCTGGCTGCGGAGTACAGGTAGAGCGCATCATAGGACAGGGCGAGGGTTATGCCGGCGGTTCCACAATGCCGTGCACTAACTCTGAAGAAGCTGACGTAGTATTCGGAGGCGAGAAGAAGTTAAGAAACGTTATTGAGAATTCATTTAAAGTCATAGACGGCGATCTATATGTTGTTATCACAGGATGCACAGCGGCTATCACAGGTGACGATATAGCTTCAGTTGTAGGTGAATTCCAGCTCGATGATAAGCCGATCGTTTATGTCGAGGAAGGCGGCTTCAAATCAAATAACTACGTAAGCCATTCAAGACTTGTCAATGCGATCATCGACCAGTATGTCGATAAGTTCAATGAGGATAGAGAAGTTATTGAGGGACTCGTAAATGTTTTCGCGAATATCCCTTATCAGGATCCTTACTGGAACGGTAACCTGGAGCAGCTGAAAAGAATTCTTACAGGCATTGGTCTTAAGGTTAACATCCTTTTCGGTAACGAGTCAGAGGGTGTATCAGAGTGGAAGTCTATTCCACAGGCACAGTTCAACATCTTTGTCGGATCATGGGCAGGCCTTGATATCGTTAAGCACTTAAAGCGCAAGTACGGCACACCTTATCTGCATTTCCCTTACACACCGATTGGTGCGAAAGAGACCTCCAAGTTCTTAAGAGAAGTTGCAAAGTTCGGTGAGCTGGATGAGAAGAAGGTTGAAGAATACATCGACCGTGAAGAGAAAAAGTTCTACTCACATATCGATAAGATGGCAAGCTTTATGCTCGAGTTCAGATACGGTATTCCGAGAAGATTCTACTCACTTGCAGATGCTTCATATTCGCTCGGTTTTTCTAAGTTCCTCCTTAATGAATTGGGCATCATTCCGGGAATACAGTTCATCGTTGATGATATCCCGGAGAAGTATCAGGAGAGTGTGTTGGATGAGTTCTCGAGAATATCCGATCTGCAGAGAAGAGACGTGAAAGTAGTTTTCGATCCGGATGCGGGACTTGATCAGAAGAAGCTTCTTGAGGATGCAAAAGATTACGAGGATAAACGTCTTCTGATACTCGGAAGTTCATGGGACAAGCACATAGCGGATGAGCTTCACGCAGACCTCCTGATCATATCGGTACCGGTTCAGCACAGACTCGTAATGAACTGCGGTTACTTAGGTTATGAAGGCGGATTAAGAGCCATAGAAGATATATACGACAGAGTCCTTGCGACATACAGATAAACAGAGAAAAGAGATTACCAGAAATGAGACAGATTGCTATTTACGGAAAAGGTGGAATCGGAAAGTCCACAACAACACAAAACCTTACGGCTGGTCTTGCCGAACTCGGCAAGAAAATCATGGTCGTAGGATGCGACCCTAAGGCGGATTCAACAAGACTTCTTCTTAATGGTCTTGCACAGAGAACAGTTCTTGATACTCTCCGCGAAGAAGGTGAAGTCGACGACCTGAGCCAGATCGAGAGAGTCGGCTTCGGGGGGATCAGATGCGTTGAGTCAGGCGGACCTGAACCGGGTGTCGGATGCGCGGGAAGAGGAATCATCACTTCCATAGGAATGCTCGAAGATCTTGGCGCATACACAGATGATCTTGATTATGTTTTCTACGACGTTTTGGGAGACGTTGTGTGCGGCGGATTCGCGATGCCAATCAGAGAAGGTAAGGCGAAGGAAATCTACATTGTTGCTTCAGGCGAGATGATGGCGCTCTATGCGGCAAATAATATATGTAAGGGTATTCAGAAATACGCGCTTAAGGGCGGAGTAAGACTCGGAGGAATCATCTGCAACAGCCGTAAGGTGGACAGAGAGAATGAGCTCTTAAGAGAATTCGCAAAAGAATTGGGAAGTCAGCTCATTTACTTCGTACCGAGAGACAACGAAGTGCAGAGGGCGGAGATCAAGAAGAAGACAGTTATCGACCACGATCCGAATCATCCGCAGGCACAGGAATACAGAAATCTCGCATTGGCGATAGAAAACAACGAACAGTTTGTCATACCTAAGCCGATGACACAGGAGAGACTTGAAGAGATCCTTATCGAATTCGGTCTCATGGACAGCATTAAAGACAATTATCACATCTAAGGAATAAACAATGATCAGAGCAGCATTTGCAACAGGAGACGGAATAAATATCAACAGACACTTCGGCGTGGCTGACAGATTCGATGTCTATGAGATCGATACCGAAGCTAAGAAGTATGAACTTGTTGATACCAGAAGGATCGACAGCTACGGCGTAAGCCTTCAGCATGACGATTCTCTCATCGAGCGTCTCGCCGCAGCGATAGACGACTGTAATATCGTTTTCTCTGCAAAGTCCGGTCTCCATGCGAAGCAGGCTCTTGATGAAAAGCTTATCCAGAGTGTCGATGTTGAACGCGAAGTTACTTATGTTTTGGATAGAGTTATCAACTCCCGCGTCAGCATTCTGGCACCGAGATATAAAGAAGAGAAAAGGAGAAAGGTATACGATGAATCATCTAGGAAAGGTTCTTTCGAGAATCTGCAGAAAAGACATCCATGCCTGGGAGGCCATTCGAATGTGACGGCCGGAAGAGTGCACCTTCCCGTAAGTCCCGTCTGCAACATCAGCTGCAGATTCTGCACCAGAGGTTTTAACAAATCAGAGATAAAGCCCGGTGTCAGCTCACTGGTGTTAAAGCCTGAAGAGGCAGTGGAAACAGTAAGAAAAGCCAAGGAATTATGCCCCGAACTTACAGTTGTAGGAATAGCAGGGCCCGGAGACACACTCGCGAACGATCAGGCTCTCAAAACATTCAGACTTGTAAAGGAAGCATATCCTGAACTCATCTGCTGTCTTTCGACAAACGGATTCAGACTGCCGGATAAAGTCGATGAGATCGCTAAGATCGGCATAGAGACACTTACCGTAACGGTTAATGCGGTCGATCCTGAGATCGAAGCAAAGATCAACAACTTTGTCATCGATGAAAAGGGTCAGAAGCATGAGGGCATCGAAGGTGCGAAATTACTTATAGAAAAACAGCTTGAAGGCATCCGCCGTGCAGCTGAACTGGGGATCGTCGTTAAGATCAACAGCGTACTCGTTCCCGGTGTCAATGATGAGCACATTCCTGAAGTTGCGAAAGTAACAGCGGGACTCGGAGCTTCGATACTCAATATCATCCCGCTCATTCCCCAGAATGAGATGGCGGATATCCCCGCACCTACATGTGCGGATCTTGAAGAAGTCCGTCAGAAGGCGGGAGAGTATCTTGAAGTTTTCCGTCACTGCCAGCATTGCAGAGCAGACAGCCTCGGAATCCCCGGCAAGGGTAAGGATCTCCACGGAGAGTTATATAAAGACAGGAAAGAAAGGGCAGCTGATACATTCAGCCACGGTTAAGTGAAATGAGTACATATCTTAAGATCACTGATCTGCATAAGACTTTCTATCCTCACGGCCAGCCGCTGAAGGTGTTGGACGGAATAAACCTCGAAGTGGAAAAAGGTGAGATATTCGGGATCATCGGATTCTCCGGCGCAGGTAAATCCACACTCGCAAGATGCATCAACAGACTTGAGACATCTGACAGCGGTTCGATTGAATTGGGAGGAACGGACATTCTTAAACTCTCGAAAAAAGAACTTCTGAAAGAACGTCACAGGATCGGAATGATCTTCCAGAATTTCAATCTGTTTGATTCAATGACCGTATATCAGAACATAGCTTATCCTCTGGAAGTATCGGGATTCCCCAAGTCAAAGATAAAAGAACGCGTTCAGGAGACTGCTGAGCTCGTAGGGCTTACCGAAAAACTTAAGGCTCATCCGGGCGCATTATCCGGAGGTCAGAAGCAAAGAGTAGGTATTGCAAGAGCGATAGTCACCAATCCTGATTTCATTATCTCTGATGAGGCAACATCGGCACTTGACCCGCAGACGACGATGCAGATCTTAGATCTTCTCAAAGAGATCAATGCCAAGTCCGGCATTACGATCCTCATGATCACTCATGAACTTGATGCGATCAGATATATCTGCAACAGGATGGCGGTCCTTGAAGAAGGAAAGATCACGGAGAGCGGACTCGTAAGAGATATTTTCGAGAATCCCAACAGCAAGACAGGCGAGCTGTTCGCGAGAGTATTCAAGCTTTTACAGAACGTCGAACTCACGCACGGCAGCGGTATCTAAGGAGGAGAAAAATGAGTTTATTGGATTCATCTTTATGGGATGTAATTGTTGCATCCTTCTCTCCTGAGATCTGGAAAGACCTGTTGGGGCCGATCGGTGAGACTTTGTATATGACATCAATATCATCTCTGATAACACTTGTGCTTGGCCTTATCATCGGAATCCTTCTTACCATATCAAATCCTGACGGTCTCGTACCGCTTAAGGTATCGTATACGGTTTCCGGATGGGTGATCAACGCGTTGAGATCACTTCCCCAGATGATCATGATCATTCTCATGATCCCGGTGGCAAGACTCATCTTCGGAAAGTCATACGGAACGAATGCGTGCATAATCGCGATCGCCGCAAGCTGTATTCCGATGTATGCGAGGATCGTCGAGAGCAGCCTCTTAGAGATCGAAAAAGGAAAGATCGAAGCGGCAAAAGCCATCGGAAGCACCAATATCAGCATCATATTCAGGATACTGCTTCCAGAGACACTTCCGTCACTGATCAGAGGATTTACGGTCTCAGTAATAACGGTTCTTTCAATGACGGCTCTCGCGGGTATGTTCGGAGCAGGCGGTATCGGAGATATAGCAGTCAGATACGGTTATCAGAGATTTCAGCACGACAGGCTGTTCGCATGTGTATACATACTGATCATCCTGGTCCAGCTGATACAGGGCATCGGGAATCTGGTGTCAAAACAAATATTAAAAACACGAAATCTTGTTTAAGAAAAAGGAGCAATAAAATGAAACAGTTTAATGTAAAGAAAATAGCAGCAACAATCGCTTTGGGTGCATTGGCACTCAACTTCGCAGGATGCGCATCAAAGCCCGCACAGACAACGGCAGCACCTTCAGAAGCCGAGACGGCACAGGGAAGCGCTGAGGTAACTACGGCACAGGCAAGTGCTGATGAGAAGATCGTTCTCAAGGGTATCGTCGACCTTGTTCCTCACTCAGAGATAATCGAACATGTAAAGCCGCAGCTCGAAGAGCAGGGTATCGTTATTGAGCTTGTTGCAACTGCCGCAGACTCTACAACAAATGAGAGACTTGATGCCGGAGAGATCGACTTCAACTACTTCCAGCATCTTCCTTATCTTGAGAGTGAGAACGACGCAAACGGCTATGACCTCGTAAGCGCAGGCGGCATCCACATCGAGCCTATCACAGCTTATTCAGACAAGTACACATCAGCAGATCAGATCCCTGATAACGCAGTTGTCGCAATTCCCAATGACGGAACAAACGAGTACAGAGCACTCCGTATCCTTGAAGAGAACGGCTTCATCGTGCTCGATCCCGCAGCAAAAGATTCACTCAGCGCATCAGTAAAGGACATCACGGAATTCAAGAAGCAGATTGAGATCGTAGAGATTGATTCAGCTCAGATTATTCCCACAAAGGATGATTACGATTTCTTTATCACAAATACAAATAAAGCACTCGAAGCAGGTATCACATCAACAAAGCTTTTCAGTGAAGGCAAGGACAGCCCTTATGCGAACATTATCGCTGTTAGAGCAGAAGATCTTGATAATCCTGCAGTTAAGGCACTCGTTGAAGCACTTCTTTCAGAAGAGACACAGCAGTGGATCGCTGATAAGTACAACGGTGCGGTAATCCCCGTTATCGACCTTGGTAACTGATAAGTTGAATAGCATCACTACCAAGTACGGTAATCTCCTTCCGTGCAGCGGAGCTTCGGACTACAGAAAGAAGCACCGCTGCGCGGTCTGTTATTTTGATTCAGGCTCTGTAAGGAGTGTATATCTTGAGGAGCCTTCGGTCCTGTCATTCCCGGCAGGTGAATTCCAGACGGAACTTATTACTTTTTATGAGGATGGGAATGCGAAAAGGATCTTTCCTTTGTATGGTCAGATCAGCGCATACTGGAGCATTGAGGAAGAAGCAGAGAGTGCACCGTACTATGTTTTTTCGATTGCGGGTGAAAAGCTTCACATCAGACCGCAGTGTATCTTTTTCTATCCTTCGGGAAAGATAAGGGCAATAACACTCTGGCCTTCTGATGAGATCTCGGTTAACACTCCCGCCGGACCCATAAAAACCAGACTCGGAGTAGAACTTTATGAGAGTGGTATGATTCGAAGCATAGAGCCGGTTTTCGGCACGGTCATTCATACTCCTGAAGGGGATATAAAACCATACAGATTCAGACCTGTAATGATGCATGCCGAGAATGCGACACTGAAGTTTGACGAGGACGGGAGGATCTTAAATGATTATCCGAAGCGCAACGCCTGATGATGCATCTGCAATCCTGGGTATATATGCTTACTATGTTGAAAAGACTGCCATATCTTTTGAATACGATGTTCCCTTTGAAGATGAATTCCGTGAGCGCATTACCAATACATTAAAAAGATATCCTTACTTTGTGCTTGAAGATGACGGTGTTATAAGAGGCTATGCCTATGCGGGAGTTTTCAAAGACAGGGCAGCATACGACCGTTCGTGTGAAGTTACGATCTATGTTGATCGTGATTATAAAGGCAAAGGCTACGGAAGAGCATTATATGAATCATTGGAGAAAGCCCTGCGTAAGACTGAGATAACCAACCTTTACGCATGCATCGGTGACCCAATTGAAGAGGATGAATATCTGACCAGAGACAGCGAACATTTCCATCAGCA
>CACYRM010000091.1 GCA_902776845.1 Oscillospiraceae bacterium | reverse complement strand
TCATGCAGATCCTTGCAGAAATTCGCAGTGGAAGCGTAATCATCCAGGGACTTCGCGATCGTGTCAGGAAGGCATCCCGAGGGGTTGACCTTGCCGGAAAGCACTCTTGCGGCGCTGATGCCTCCAATCATGCCGGCCTGCCATACATAAAGGACGCCCTTGATGTCGTATTTGGTAACGAAAGACATGTCGATAATGTTGCCGACATTCAAAAGAACGATGGTCTTTTCGAATGCCTGAGTTACATTGGCGAGCATGCCCTCTTCGCTGTCGCTGAGGAAATAAGCGCCCTTCTCGGCTGAATTGTCGCGGTCCTCACCGGCAGTCCTCGCGATGATGATCACCGCGGTATCATTGCGCGATGCCAGAGTCTTTGCCAGTTCTTCCGATACAGGCATCTCGGTCTGAGACCATGCCTCCTTGCCCCAGCCGAGCCCTGTATCAATGGGATTTTCAGCATCCCATTTGTCATATATGTCCATGAGCTCTGCATCGAGAGTGATGTCAGGGCAATCATTAAGACCTTCTCTGATATCCGTAACATGGTTAACATTGACCATTCCGCCTGAGCCTGTGCCGGATTTGTAGTAATGAGTCTGCATCCTTCCGAAAAGCGCGGCGCGTGTGCCCTTCTTCAAAGGCAGGACATTGTCCCTGTTCCCGAGCATTACTATGCCTTCGGCGGCTGTCTCCACCGCAGTCTCAATATATTCGTTCCAGTTAAGGGTTATCTCATTCATCAAAAGAACCTCCGGCTCCTGTTATTCTTGCTTTACGGTAATTCGCGAAAAGCGGACATGCTGAATATACAGCATTTCGGAAACGCCCGATTTTATTTTACTTGTATTTATTTTGTTTTTCTTGTTTTCAAATGTTCTCTTATGTAAACAAGCCGTAAACATTAAATTTATTTAAGAGTTTGGCCCTTGAAAACCGGATATATTTGCAAAGTTTATGATAGGAATTTTAATGTTTCAGTCATATAATCTGCGTTATTCAAAATAAGGAAGGACAAGATGGCACCGAAACGCACCGACACCGATATGACAAAGGGTTCCCCGATGTCTATCATATTCAAGTTCACGATGACTCTGCTCCTGGGAAATGTCGCCCAGCAGCTCTATAACATCGTGGATACAGTCATCGTGGGAAGATTCGTTGATCCGCTCGCGCTGGCAGCCGTAGGCTCCACGGGCACGATCATGTTTCTCATGTTCGGAACGTCGAACGGCATGGTGTCGGGCTTCTCGATCGTCACGAGCCAGAAGTACGGCGCCGGCGATTCAAAAGGCGTAAAGGCTTCCGTCACCAACGGCTTATATCTGTCGCTTATCATCGCAGCCCTCATCACGGTCACGGGACTTGTATTCATGCGACCCCTTTTAAGGCTAATGAACACCCCGGATGATATTTTCGAATACGCATATACATATATCTCGACAATCTGCTCCGGGATCGTATGCGTGATCATGTACAACTACTGCGCATCGCTCATGAGGGCAGTCGGAAACAGCAAGATGCCGCTGATATTCCTTCTGTGCTCGGCCGCGACGAACATCGGCCTCGATCTGCTCTTCATCATAAAGTTCAATATGGGAACCTTCGGCGCGGCATTCGCGACCGTCATCGCCCAGGGACTGGCGGTCATACCCTGCATCATCTATATCTATACGAAAATGCCTGTGCTCCGCCCTTCAAAAGAAGACTGGAAGATCAATCCTGCGATAATCAGACATCAGCTCCGCCTGGGCATCCCCATGGCTATACAGTACGGCATCACGGCTTCCGGCACGGTAATAATGCAGAGCGCGTTTAACTACTTCGATTCGGTAGCCGTCACCGCCATCACCGCGGCAAGCAAGTTCCAGGGCATAATCACCATGGGCATGTTCTCTGTTGGCCAGACTATGGCCGCGTATGCCGGACAGAACTACGGAGCGCGTAACATGAAGAGGATCCGTGACGGCGTAAAGGCCGCGCTGAAGCTTTATGTCGTCTATTCTGTTCTGGCCGCGGTCGTCGCTATACTCGCCGTTCCCCATATTCTGTGGGTATTTTTCGACACCGAGGTAGATGTCTCGATATATATCCCGTGGGCAATGCCTTACATAATAGAGTGCGCGGTCTGCTATTTCTTCCTGGCCATGATCTTCATATACAGGCACACGATCCAGTCCGTCGGTTTTGCGAGCATCGCGATGATACTGGGCTTTGTCGAGCTCGGCGCGAGGATGATCACATCTTTCTATTCGATCAGCGTGCACAACTACTATATTGCCGTCGCGTCAGACCCGCTCGCATGGATGGCCGCGGGCATCGCCGGCATGGTGATCGCGAAGTTCATCTTTAAGAAGATCGAAAGAAAATGGGCCGCCTCCGGACAGCCGGAACTTAACTGATAAGATCGATCAGGTCTCTTCGGTCTCTCCGGTCTCCTCTGTAAAGAACGTCCATTCCGACCACTGAGTCGGAGCAGGAGGAATTATATCTTCGGTATTGTAAACATTGAATTCCCACCCGTAGATCTCCCCGGACTGGACATCATAGATAATAAAGCAGTAAAAACCTGTGCTGAAATTCTCCTCCTGCGTATATGTCAGGTGGATGCCCGTGGGATACTTGTCAACAATGGTGTCCGACAGATATATCCTTGTCCATTCAGGCTCGGTCTCCTCGGAAATGAGATAGCGGTATCTCCACATATAATTGCTCGCGTAAGCGTCCAGGTCGATAACAAACTCGAAAGTATTTGTATCGTAATAGCTCTCTGTATAAGGATCCCAACCGGGGCCCGTCATGTAGCTGTCCTCGATCATATCGAAATGATCTTTCATGAACTCAAGCTCCGGGAGATCGTAGGTATAGAGAATTTCCAGATCACCGGGATTCGCGAGGAGGTAATGCTTGTCCTTCTTGACGAATTCAAGCGTGACGGTCTGGCTGATCAGGTCATCCATCTCTGCCATAAGGGTGTTGAAATCAGCTGCTCCGAGGAACTTATCCCTCATTTTGACGATCTTTGAATAATCCTTGTAGGAGAAAGTAACGTCGACAGAGTATTTCTTTTCCAGCATTTTGCCCTTGAAGCTCGTCTCATCGATCTCGTATGTGATCGTGGAGGCGATCATGTTCTTTATGAGCAGCATGTTATCGGTAACTTTGTAGCTGTCA
This sequence comes from Oscillospiraceae bacterium, assembly GCA_902776845.1. Classification (GTDB taxonomy): domain Bacteria; phylum Bacillota; class Clostridia; order Saccharofermentanales; family Saccharofermentanaceae; genus Saccharofermentans. The sequence continues at coordinate 6,285 of CACYRM010000091.1, read as the reverse complement.
TCATCATCGTCCTCTTCTTCCTCAACGACAGGCATAAGACTGCCGAGTCCGTAAGGGGTGCTTACGCAGCGGCTGCAGAGATCATCATAGTTGCAGTCCGCAAGGTCATCGGCGATCTTATCGATATTCTCGTAGACCTTTTCCTCTGAATAGGAACGTGATCCGTCATCCACCGTGACAGTAACCGTTTCTCCGGTGTCTTCCGCGGCCGTGGCCGTGGTCCCGGGCATGGTACATGATGCCAGTGACAGGACACCGGCCAGGACAAGGATCGCTGCTGTAAGCTTTTCGCGCATTAAAAGTATTCCTCCGACAAACGCTATTATATAGCATTACAGTTTACCGGTCGAAAATGAGGCAGATAAAAACGGGGCATCTCACCTTCAGTGAGACACCCCGCTTTGGATTCAGTAACTTGAAATGTCTGATTCAGGATCAGGCCTTGCCGTCTGAACCGAGAACATACTTGATCTTGTGAGCAACCATGTCCTTAACAGCCTGACGTGCGGGCTTGAGGTACTGACGGGGATCGAAGTGATCGGGATGCTCAGCGAAATACTTACGGATGTTACCTGTCATAGCAAGACGGATATCGGAGTCGATGTTGATCTTGCAGACTGCGAGTGTAGCTGCCTTACGGAGCTGCTCTTCAGGGATACCAACTGCGTCAGGCATATTTCCGCCGTACTCGTTAACCATCTTAACGAATTCCTGAGGTACGGAAGAAGAACCGTGGAGAACGATCGGGAAGCCCGGAAGTCTCTTGATGCACTCTTCGAGAACGTCGAAACGGAGCGGCGGAGGTACGAGAATGCCGTCAGCATTTCTTGTGCACTGAGCTGCTGTGAACTTGTAAGCGCCGTGGGATGTTCCTATAGCGATAGCGAGGGAGTCGCAGCCTGTTCTGGAAACGAATTCCTCAACCTCTTCAGGTCTTGTGTAGCTCTCGTGGCCAGCTTCTACAACTACTTCGTCCTCAATGCCTGCGAGTGTGCCGAGCTCAGCCTCAACAACTACGCCGTGATCGTGAGCGTACTCAACAACCTGCTTTGTGAGTGCGATGTTGTCCTCGAAAGACTTTGAGGAAGCGTCGATCATAACGGATGTGAAGCCGCCGTCGATGCATGACTTACAAAGCTCGAAAGTATCACCGTGGTCAAGGTGAAGAGCGATCGGGATCTCAGGATTCTCGATAACAGCAGCCTCAACGAGCTTTACAAGGTATGTGTGGTTTGCATAAGCTCTTGCGCCCTTGGAAACCTGAAGGATGACAGGGCTCTTGAGCTCACCTGCTGCTTCTGTGATTCCCTGAACGATCTCCATGTTGTTTACGTTGAAAGCACCGATTGCATAACCGCCGTCATAAGCCTTCTTGAACATCTCAGTCGTTGTAACTAAAGACATATATATATCCTCCTGGATTTTATTTTAACGCTCTTATCTTACAATCTTTTCGCTAAAACTCAACCGCCAAAACAGGGAAAGTGAGTGTAATTAACAGAAGATTTGCAGATAAATATGCCCTGTTAGGGCAAATGATTTTCGGTAAGGCAGAATTAACCGAGTTTTGCGCCGCACTTGGGGCAGAATGCATCAGCGTTCTCGAGCTCCGCGCCGCATTCGGGGCATATGGTCTTGGCTGCTTCCCTTGCCTCCTGGGCCTCCATGACCTCAGCTTCCTTTCTGGCAGCCTCTTTGGCGTCGTCCCTCTCAGCCCAGTCGTTAGCCTTGTTTACTGCGGTTGCGCCGGACTTGACTATGGACTTTCCCAGCTGCTTGAAAGCTCCGCCCAGGTCCTTGCCTGTTTCTTTCCAGGATTCTTTAAGTCCACCCATGATATTTACCTCCGGATCAATAAGTTCTGTTTGCAATATCACAAGGATATTAGAGCGGTACTCCAAAATCAACCCTTCAGCTTTATGGGCAGAAGCGGTTATTGATAATGACAGCCAAAAAAGGTAGACTTTTCTAGCCGTGTCCGGAACAGGCTTTTGGAGGATAGGAAAATGGAGAACAGCAGTCAGAATCCCGTTAACGACGGAAGGCTCGTGGTGCCTTATGACAAGGACCGCAAGACAATAACCTTCTACGATACTTTCGTTGACATCAACGGGGACGTGGTCAAATACGACGATATCGCCGTAATACAGTCAGCGGCCCTCAATTCCTCCTCCATGATCTACTTCTATTTCAGCAAGTCGTTCAATTACAATTTCGACTTCACCACCTACGACGGCACGAAGCATAAGTTCAGGCGCAGCGGCTATTCCGCTTACGGCATAGGAACATATAAGCGCATCAAAAACGAGTTCGAGGTTGTCGCTCCCCCGTTCTACAGCATCGTCGTAAGGAATGTCGGCGAGCGCCTTATCAGCAGGATCGAAAACGGTGCCACCGCCAATATCTGCGGCCTTGTGATCACCAGGGACAGCATCACTTACGAGAAGCGCAAAAAGACCGTCGTTATCGACAGGAACAATTTCGCCCATGCCGAGAACAATAACTCATATATGTACAATTACGCGCAGATCTATATAAAGGACGAGAAAAAGCCCGTGTTCAGGTGCTCACTCAATGAGCCCAACGCAAGGCTCATCGTGCCGGTCGTAAACTATTTCTTCGGGAATAAGGCCGGTCCGGTTCAGGCAGACATTCCGGACATCAATCCTTATGCGGGACCATACGCGAATACCGAACTGGATCAGGGCTATGCTCCGGACAGTTCTGATCCTGAGTGATCATCTCGGGAGATAATCCATCTCCGGATTCTCTTTCTTCTTTTTCTCTTTTTTGAGGTTGACTACCGTTGACACAATGCCGATAACGGGGATCATCAGGACAGCTCCGATAAGAAGTAAATAGCTGGCCCTTGTTTTCGAGCAGTCAAGATGGGTATCTCTTATGACCCAGCCGTCAGCTTCACTGATCTCCAGATATGTAAGGGCTTCCTTATAGTATTTGACAACATCGCTGTCCAGAGATGATACTGTGCCGGTGAATGTCCTGGGCTCCATCTCGATCATCCTGGTACTGCCGTCAATATAATCGTATGTGGCTTCCGTCAGAGCATCCAGGTATTCCCTGTCGGCCTTTTTCGAGACGGACAAAGGCATGATGGAACCGTCCTCCATCCAGATCAGGTAATAATACTCGTGTCCGACTGGGATAAATGAGTATGACTCTTCGCCCTCCGCGAACATGCCGAGACAGGCAACGGCCTCATAGGAGATCCACTTGTCGTGGTATTCCGAGCGGTTAGGCTCAGCCTCTTCATAAGTGGCGGCAACGCCTCCGAACATGAGATTCCTGAAAAAGATCGCGCAGCCTCCAAACAGTATCAGGCAAATGGCCGATACGACCGCAAGTCTAACCGTACTCTTCATAAATATACCCCCCGGTGAAAACACTGCCCGTTATTGTATCACAGAGGGAAAAATCCCTAAACACCAAAAGGAGCTGCCTCTTTGAGACAACTCCTTTTTATTACCACCATATTTGCGGCCCGGTTTTTTATCTCTTAGTGATCCTCGCCTCGAAAACCCCGTCTTTGAGCTCGGTCTTCAGCTTCAGTTTATGCTGCTCCAGTATCCTTCCCGCGATCGTGATACCCGTGCCGGGCGTGAACTTATCTGCTTTGGTGCTGTTCCTGATGACAGTCTCTTTGGAGGTAATCGTGACTGTAATATCAGAACCCTCCGTCCTGTATTTGGCGGCATTGTCGATCAGGCAAAGGATTGCGGTCATGAGATAATCCCTGTCTGCCTTGATCATTTTGTCGCCTTTGATCTCCGGGCTAACTCCCGCTTTGGCCGAGGCATCCCCGAAGATCTTCCGAAGGGATGTTCTCGCGAAAACAAGATTCGTCTTATCCGCAGTCTTGAGGATCTCTTCGATATCAGTATTCATCTCGTTTATCTTCTTGAGGATGCTGTCAGAGTAATGTGCTTTTTCCCTGGCGTCCGCCGTATCCTTGAGATTCTCGGCATAGCCTCCGATGATCTGCAGAGGCGTCTTGAGGTTATGGGCCAGTGAATCTATCAGATTGTTCTTGAACTCGTTGTTCTCATAGGCCTTCCTGTACTGCGAATACGGCCTTATTGCCGCAAGGCAGGGGATCCACACGGCCAGGATAAGTATTAGGACCGCCAGGATTATAAGGCACGGCTTGTAGTATTCCGTATATGAAGCCGTGGTCATGACATATTCGATCAGATACCGGTGCTCCCCGATATCAAGGACATTCATTAAGCCCCGTGTCGTGTGTCCTTCCGGATCATACATTTCAGAAGAATAGATATTTCCGCGGGAACGGAATTCCTCAGCCTTGCTGCTGTTTTCCATGGCATCTATATCGTTAAGGTTTTGGATCAGGAAGAGATCGCCCTCCGCCTTCAGATAATCATCCGGACGGACATAGCTGCCCATTATCTGCGGCTTCATGACATCGCCGTCAACAAGCGCCGCCAATCCCGCGTTCTGCCCCGGCATATCGAATTCCCAGGTCCTGAGTGACGACGAATTCTGAAAAACCGCGGTTCTCTCACGAACTTCACCCAGATACAGCGTATCCCCGTCAATACAGTAAGAATCCACTTCAAGATACGGCAAACAGCACCATCCGATCATATCAAGGGAGCGGTTGATCACATCGAATCCTTCAGTGATACCATCACTCAGGGAGACTGCGTAGTATGAATTGGCAATGAGGGGCTTTTCCGAGCCGTCCCGGATAGTTCTTATCTCCCCGCATCTTTTATAGTCGATCTGAAACCCGTTTGTTACGGAATCCACATGCCTGTTTTCTTCAGAGAGCAGTTCCTCATCATCGGTAACATAGATCCAGTCATGAATGCTGAGCTCCACCGGAATGATGTCGTAATCGGTCTCGTAAATAGTGTCGAAAGATCCGTCAGCCCTGATCCGGGCCAGCCTGATATAATCCGCCTGGTAGAAATTGCATATTATGCTCGAGAAAGCCCCGTCGGTCCTTCCCTCATCGTATCCCTTGAGAATACGCTCATATATACCGCCGATATTCTGGAACCCGTTACGCACCGCCCTGTTGTATCGGTCGGCGCATGCCCTGTCAATGACAGCGAAAACGACCGCCCCGATGACCAGCCCCGCGATAACCCTTGGCAGTGCGAAACTGCCGTATTTCTTTCTCTTCATCCGTAACATCCCCCTTTTTGCTATCATCCCGGACCTGTCGCCGGCCTTCTGCTCCGGCTCCAGCCGCCGGACCGGTGTTTTTGCTTTATGCCTTTTTTTGCCGGACCGGTGCCGGTCTCTAATCGAACCTGTACCCGACCCCGATGAGAGTCCTGATACGCGATCCTTCTTTTCGAAGTAATTTACGGAGATTTTTCACGCGGTTATCTATAACGCGCTCGGTGATGTACATGTCGTCCCCCCAGGCAACGGCCAGCAAAAGCCTTCTCGTGACCGCCGTTCCGGGATGTTCCATCATGTACTTGAGGATCTGATACTCCTTGGGCGGGAGATCGACCACTTCGCCTGATACCCTGACCTCGAATCTGACCGGATCCAAAGTGATCTGTCCGCTCGTGATTATCCTCTTCGGCGCGGGCTCTGTCTTTGTCCGCTCCAAAAGCGCCAGGAGCTTGCTGTACAGGACCGCGATCGAAAACGGCTTGACGATATAATCGTCGGCGCCGAGCTCATAACCGTACAGGATATCCTCCTCCCTGACTTTTCCGGTCAGGAAGACCACCGGTATATCCGACCTCTTTCTGATGATCTTGCAGAGCTCGAACCCGTCCAGACCCGGCATCATGATGTCGAGAAGGATGAGATCGTATTCCCCGTTAAGCACTTTGGCAAGGCCGGCATTTCCGTCCTCGGCAAAGTCCGGCACGATCTTTTCGCGCCTTTTGAAATAATCTCCGACAACTTCTCTTATCTGGCTGTCATCTTCAACGAGTAAGACTCTGTACATGAGAACCTCCGTCAGGAGTAATGCTACAGGTTCAGTGTATCGTTAGTGTATCGTTTTAACAAATAGTAGGAGGATTTTTGCAATAAAGCGGCGAATCAATAAGCCGACTACCTACTAAAATTGTGAAAAGTGGTTTTTAGTAGGTAGTTTTTCGCAATGAAACAGTAAATCATGAAGCAGACTACCTACTAAATTCATGAAAACAGGATTCTTGTAGGTAGTTTGTTGTTCATTGACCGGATTTCGATAGTAAAACTACCTACAGGAATCTCAAAAATCCAATTCTTGTAGGTAATCTCCAAATTAAGCTCCCGTTCTCCAGGCAA
>CACYRM010000090.1 GCA_902776845.1 Oscillospiraceae bacterium | reverse complement strand
CGTATTTGAGATGAAGATCTGTTTTTAAATCTGTTCTTAGTCATACAGCCTTTATTTGCTGTTATAATCAGCATAGATCTGAAGGACTATGGGAGATAAACTATGAAAAACAGGATCATTGCCGCATTAATGGCGGCCGGAGTTTTATTTACAGCAGCTTCATGCAGCGGAACACCTGAAGAGACCTGGAGAGAATCTCCGCCGGAGACCCAAACTACTACCACTGCCACAACAACTGAGGCAGATATCACAACTGAAACAACAGAAGATAAAGAGCAGCCTTCATCTGAGAAGGTGATTACAGATGCTCCGGATATCGATGCGCAGCTGATGCTGATAGCTGCCAATTTTGATTTTCTGTACTTCAGTTATTACGGTGCAGGACTCACCATTTCAGATAATTTTGAAGGCGGATTCTTCGCGGTTGCGGATCTGAATCATAATGGCCGGCTGGAGGTCCTTATCACCAAATGTGAGGAGTACGATTATTTCTCAACTACAAATGTCTTCGAGGTATCTGAAGACTGTTCGTCTCTGGATAAATTCAAATTAAATGGTAATGACAGACAGGATCAAAATGGTGATTTCAGCATGTCCACGGATTATGAGGATCACATTGCGCTTTATGACTGCTATTTAAAAGACGGCGAATACTATTATCTGATCGAAGACTATATGACCGATGACTGGGAAAACAAGATGATCGCTTACTTTTCCTATTCTTTTGATGGTGAAATCACCAGAGATATTATCGGCGGATGCGAGTTCCATGCTCAAAAAGGTGACGGCTTAACAACTGTCGATACAATGCTGCACGGAGCCGGAGATGAACTTTTCGCCAGCGAAGAGGCATATCTGGATTACATGGATTCATACTGGTCCGGTTATGAGAGACAGCCTTCATGTGAGATCAAATGGATGTGTTTTGATTGGCAGGGTGCTGACCCCAGTGCCGATGGTTTTCAGGAAGCTGTAAAGGAATCCTACGAAGCGTTTAATCCCGATTCGGATGTGGTGGCAAGCATTACGTACAACTACCATTTTGTTCTCGACGTCTTTTTCAGCGAAAACGGCAGTGTTGATATCGAATATGTGATCAAGGATTCTTAAAGTCTCAAAGCTCAACTAAACCATCGTTTTAAGAATCGAAAAAATCGCCCCGGATCATCTGATACGGGGCGATTTTATTGGATGTGAAATAGTGGTTTGTCCGGTCGGAAGTGGGAGATTAATGGGACTATGCCATATTATAAACATGTTATTATATAAGCATGTAGAAGACCAAAAATTATATGTGCCTGGTGCACATTATCCAATCGAAAAAGGAGTGTAAATTGAGATGGAAGATAATGGTTATATAAATCATATGATTTGGCATAGCGTTTCACACACTGTGGAAATGCACGAGTACCTTGAAGTTAAGAGCAAGATTTACCAGCTTGATTTTATAGAATATTTGCAGGATTATTTATCAACACTGCTCAGACTGTCGTTTGACAGATCTCCTGAGAGGCTCAAAATGTTGAGTGAGAAATATCCTGAGAAAGCAGATTATCTTGATCTGTACTATCCTGTAAAGTTTAATGCAACATTGACTATTGGGCAAAAGTGTTTCTCATCAACAGATGCTGAAAGTTTTCGTGAGGCATTATATGAGGAACTCCCTGATGCAGAAGGTTTTATTGTTGATTTGACTTGCAGTGGGCGCCTCCATGAACTTTTTGAGGATGAACTCATTGAAGAAGACAATGATGAAGACAATGAAGTGGACAATGAAGAAGACATTGAAGACGACAATGAGCAGACTGACATGGTTTATATATACGATGTCTGGACCGGTGCCGGCATGCTCGATACCCTCGAATCGTATAAGCGTAAAAATGCATTTACATACAAGGTTTTCGTTTTTTATCCTGATAGTGGCGAATTTTTGTATCATAAGATTTTAGATGGCAAAGATATTGATGTTCTTGCATCAGGTACGGAGGATATTATCGATCAGACATTTTCGCATGACTGGTGGTCTGAACAGCTTCATCTTTGGGCAGCTTTTGATATTAGTAAATACCCCGATAAGCTTGAACAGCTGCATAACATTGTAAGAAGCTCCATACCTGATAACCAGATCAGATATTGTGAGGAGGTGTGGGAAGATGAAGATGAAGACTACTGCAATCCAACTCTTCTCTGCAACGGCATTCAATTTGACTGCAAGAGCCTTAGGGAGGTACAGGATTTTCTTGACAAGATCAATGCAGTTCTGCTCCCTATAAAGGACGAGATTTACGATGCCGGAGGGGATGGAACATGGGAAGTAAGAGAAGATTTTGCGGTGGCGACCTGGGTTTGGACGGATGAAGGCTTCAAAGTAAAAGGCTTACAGTATTAATCTGCAGATCACATTAACTAAGGCAGGATCTCTTCTTCGGAGGAAATCCTGTTTTATTTGAATGAGGGTTGATCAGGAATTACAAAGTGGCTGATTATGATGGACATTCGGTATCTTCCTTTGTATATTGATAGAAGGGAGATCTGATATGAATCTGCGCAAAGCTTTTGTGAGCACGGCTACAATCTTGATGGCAGGAATACTGCCTTTTTCGGCATTCCAAAAAACTCTTAACGCAGGATCCGACAATAATGACAAATCCGTTAAAGCGATCATGAGCGGAACGGCACATATTCAGGGCGCTATGGAAAGCAATATTTATTTCGGGAACTACTGGCAGTCCGTCACGAGTGAAGATGCGACAGACAGCAACAGGGAGCCCGTCAAGTGGAGAGTTCTCGCAAACGACGGCAACATTTTCGTCGTATCAGATCAGAACCTTGATTGCGTCGTATATAATTCATCAGCCGAGACAGTCACCTGGGAAGAATGTTCCCTGAGAAAGTGGCTCAACAGCAAATTCCTTGATAATGCCTTCACCGCGCAGGAGCAGGGCGCTGTCCTTGAATCCCTCGTCGTAAATGAGGACGGCGCGAAGGGCTCTGAAGCAGGTGCCGATACCTATGACAAGGTTTATCTTTTATCCGTTTATGAAGTGATCGATCCTGACCTGGGATTCCCCACCGACTGGAAGGATAAGGGCGGCACGCGCGTTGCGCTTAACACAGAATATACCAAGAGCAAGCGTGCCATGACAGGTGCCGACATGTCAGGCGCGTGGTGGCTCAGGACGCCCGGCGACGCAAAAAACGCGGCGAACGTTTTTAATGCCGGCAACGTTTTCGTAAGAGGCGGCAACGTTAACAACTTCATTTTCGCGGTGCGTCCAGCGATGAATATCGACACTTCAAAAGTGCTTTTCATATCGCCTGCCGAGGGTGGAAAAACTTCAGGCATGCCCGGCGCGGACGCAATGAAAGAAGTCGGTTCTTATAACGGCAGTGATTGGAAGCTTACTATAAAAGATGATACAAGACCTGTTTTCGAAGCTTCCTTATCAGGCCCTGTGACAATCCTTAAAGACGGCGCGATAAAGCTTAATTACTCAGGCGCTAAGACAGGCGAGAATGAATATATCTCGGTGATGATCGAAGACCAGGAAGACACCATTCTTTACTACGGAAATATCGTCGACAACTCATCTGGCGACGCTGCAGATTCAGGCAAAGCGCTGCTTAATGTTCCGGCAGATCTGATGCCCGGAAACTACACGGTCAAGGTCTTTTCCGAACAGTGTAACGGCGACTTCAAGACGGATCTGGCAAGCAACATTGTGACGCTCGACATCACCATTTCGAAGTATAAGACAGCAGACAGGAATCTCTGCATCGGAACCGGCGCTGCAATTGCCTCAGCAGCATGCTTTACCGTATTTTCCGCTGCCAGGAAAAAGAAGCACGCTTAAAAATCCCGGTAAACTTCAGAGGTCCTTTCCGCGCGCTTTACAGACCAAACAAAACGTTCTTCAGTTATATGTACAATATAACCGGCAGGGTGACGTGATAAGATGTTTGAAGAAAATTTAAGAGAATAAAACTTATGAGAATACAAACGAGCAATAATGTACAGATCGGCAATATCAGTTATTTCACGGAACTTAGCGGAGATGCTCCAATATCCGTTTATGTCATTTCCGGTAAAAATGGTGACATGCTCATAGATACCGGCTTCTCGACAACCTCAAAGCCGTTACTTAACTGGATCATCGAAAACGATTACAACATTACCGATATTTTTATTACTCATGCACACCCGGATCACGACTGGAATGCCGCTAAATTTAAACAGGTTTTCAATGCCAGGATCTGGCTTGGAAAAGAGGACCTGACCTTGATCCGCAACTTTGGTGAGCAGCCTCAGCATCCGACGCACAACCGGTTTGCGAACCGGGTTAAATGGATCACTTTCTGGACTAAGACACCGTTTTTTAAGAGTAATCAGTATGTCCCTGATATATTGCTTGATGTTAACCCGACTGAAGTTGCCCGTCAGTATGGCTACGATATAGATATAGTACATCTTCCGGGACACACAAAAGGGTCATATGGGGTGTTGAAAGATGGCGTTCTTTATGCAGGTGATGCATATGCTGTTATAAACGGGATGCCTATGGAGCCTCCGCATGCGTATTCTGTCGAAGAGATGAGAGATTCGATCAGAAAGATAGCTGAATTATCACCCGGTTATTTAGCTTGTGGACACGGCGTACCGTTTCCATTCAGTCGGATCTGAAAGAACTGGGATCTTAAGAAAATGAATTTGAGTTGAACAAAACATATGCTTTTGATACGGTGGCGTTTTCTGAATGGCTTCTGTGATCAAAGGTGATTAGTTCATTTATATAAAATCTTGGTATAATTAGATTTATCAAATATTTTTAAAGGAAAACGTGATGGAATCCGCTAAGAACTTGAAAAAATATTTAATAGTTATTGTCAACGTGATCATTATGGCTGGCATACTGGTCTTCGTTGTGCTTTATTCCAGATTCGAGAACAGGGATTCTTACCGCAGGCAGATAGCCCATTTTAAAAACACGACGGTTACCATGGAACAGGTGACAGCCAATTATCTTGAAGGCGAGCAGCGGATATGCGATGTATGGGCTCAGTATATCAACAGCAAAAGCATGACAATGGAAGAGGCAGCTGATTATATCCGGGCCTCTCATGTGCTTAATAACACTTCGGCGCATATTATCCGGCTCGATACTCTTACCGGTCTTTCCACGCGCCCGAGACTGGGTTCTTCAGATGACTTTGCTGTTTCTTATGAACGCTTGAATCTTTTGAATGACGTTAAGTGGATCTCTGAAATAGGAGATTCGATCAACATAACCCGGGCTTATACCAATCCTATGAATGGCGAGCAGTCACTTGCTTTCTGCAACAAAGTCTCACTCCTTGATCAGGAGAACGGCAGCGAAAAGGAAGCGGTCCTTCTTCGTGTAATTCCGATATCGGAGCTTGAACAGAAATGGGTCTTCCCTCAGACAGAACTTGTAAATGCCGAACTTTCCCTGATCGATGCTAACGGTGATTACATCCTTAAAGGATACAGTTTTAAAAATTCCAGTTTTTTCGAGTTTTACGAATCATATAATACGACAGATCCGGAATCTTCAAGAGAACTGTTTGAACGTATTACTTCATCGACCGGTACGGTTTCCATGAACGACTCGCACGGACAGGAATGCATACTTGCCTTTACCCCTGTAGCAGCTACAGACGGTTGGACGATGTTAAGTCTAGTTCCTGCCAATGATCTTAATACCAAGACCGGAGATCTGGCATTGGTTGGGGCTGTTTCTATTGGCCTGCTGATCCTGTTCATCAGCGACTTGTTCTATATTCTTTACTTTAATAAGCGCCTTCAGGCCGCAGCCAGAAAAGCCGAGTCTGCAAATAAGGCAAAGACTGATTTCCTTTCCACGATGTCTCATGATATCCGCACTCCGATGAATGCGATCATCGGCCTGACTGCAATTGCAGAGAAGAATACCGCTGATGAGGAATCAACGAAGGAAAGCTTAAGGAAGATCAGTCTTGCCGGCAATCATCTTTTGACGCTGATCAACGACATTCTTGATATTTCCAAGGTTGAAAGCGGAAAACTGAAACTGAGTCCGCTGACTTTTTCCATCGTGGAAACTGTCGAGAACCTTGTTAACATCTCGCAGCCTATGATCAAGGAGAAGAATATCGAATTCAGCTTCCACATTAATCAGATAGAAAAAGAATATCTGTATACAGACCAGCTCCGTCTGAATCAGATCTATATCAATATCCTTTCCAACGCCATCAAATACACTGAACCCGGAGGCAGTGTAAGTGTCGATCTGCGTGAGGAAAAGAGTGATGTGCCGGGCTGTGTACAGCTGACTTATGTTGTATCTGATACAGGTATCGGAATGAGTCCTGAATATATGGAGACCATGTATACACCGTTCTCGAGGCAGGTGGACAGCCGTGTTAACAGCATTCAGGGAACCGGTCTTGGTCTGGCCATAACAAAGCAGATGGTCGAGCTGATCGGAGGAACGATCGAATGTCAGAGCGAGCAGGGAAAGGGAACAACATTTACTGTAACTCTCGATATACCCGCAGCTGACAGGCAGAGGGAAGATATGCAGCTTGAATCCGTTGATGTACTGATCGTTGATGACGATGAGACGATGCTCACGACTGCTGCTGATACACTTGCATCACTGGGTGCGTCGGTAGAACAGGCAAACAGCGGATTGGAAGCGCTCGGAATGATCGAGCACAGGCATCTCTCCGGAAAGGACTACAATGTCATCATAATTGACTGGAAAATGCCTGACATTGATGGGATTGAGACGATCCGCAGGATCCGTTCCGAGATAGAAACAAAGATTCCGATATTGCTGGTCTCGGCATACGACTGGTCTGATATAGAGGATAAGGCAAAAGCGGCAGGCGCAAACGGCTTTGTAAGCAAACCTCTTTTCAGATCCACCCTCTACGATAAGATCAACGATCTGATAGGAAAAGAGCCTGCCTCTGTTGAGCCGGAGGATGATTATTCCGATCTTAAGGGACTTAATATTCTTGTGGCAGAGGATAATGATATCAACTGGGAGATCATATCTGCCCTGCTTGCTATGTTTGGAATAACTACTGAACGGGCGGAGAACGGCAGGATCTGTGTGGATAAGATGAGTACGGCTCAGGAGGGCAAATATGAGCTTATCTTTATGGATGTACAGATGCCTGAAATGAATGGTCTTGACGCAACAAAGACTATCCGGAAACTGGAGAACCCGTGGGCGGCTTCCATACCGATCATTGCCATGACGGCAGACGCGTTTTCCGAGAATATCATGGAATGCATGGACGCGGGAATGAACGGGCATATTGCCAAGCCGGTGGATATTAAGCTGGTTATTAAGGAAATACGCAGGATTAAGGAGGAAAGAACTTAGTTATGAAAAAGACGGTGTGTATGATCTTATCGGTACTGATGATGCTTGGTACGGTTTCTTGCAGCGCTGTGAAACAGAAAGAGTCTGAGCAGAAGGAATTCCGGCCTGCTCTGGACACTTCAGTCAGCTGCAACATAAAGATTGCCGGAGGTTACGACAACTTTGAGGCGCTCGAGACCGAATTTGAACGCTTCAATGCTTATTATCCCAATGTGAAACTGGTGTATACGAAGGTTGATGACTATAACAACACGATCGGCACTGTCCTGAACGGAAACGATGCCCCGGATATCTATGTCAATTACTCCTGGATGTATGGCCGTGAGCAATACAAAGCTTCCATTGATCATGCCGAGAATCTGGCTGATCCTGCGCTTGGACTTGATCTGAACTGCCTCCGCGGTAACGTCATTCTCAAGACCGGCGACGGGACGCTGCCGATGGTTCCGGTCTTTTCCAACACATACGGCATGCTCGTGAACCAGAGCCTTTTCGAGAAGGAAGGCCTGGAAGTTCCGACCAACTATCAGGAAATGGTTAAGGTGTGCAATGCTTTTCGTGAAAAGGGTTATAAAAACCCGATGATGGGATTCACCCGGAAAGAAACGACATCACTCTTCACTTTGGCGATATATCCTTTCTTTTTCGAGACAGTTGCAAATGACGCAGAAGCAGTCAATAAACTCAATTCATTTGATGCTTCGGCAGGCGAGTATATCCGCCCTTCTCTCGAGAAGATAACGCAGTTCATGAATGACGGCTGTGTGGATCTTGAAGCCTGCAGTGAGATCGAGAACAACTATGATGCGGTGATACTCCGCTTTTTCGAAGGTGACGTGCCAATGATGTTATGTTCCGGTGATACCGTTTCCGGAACAAAAAAACGTGAAAGCCGTTCCGAGGAATTTATCGCCAACCCTTTTAAATACACTTTTACTCCTGTTCCGATCACTGATGACGGTGCTGTCTTCGTTGATATGGCGAATCTGCAGTTCTCGGTAAATAAAGACAGTAAGAATCTGGATATGGCAAATGAATTCATGCGTTTCCTTATTACGCAGACCGAACTGAACGAGATGGCGAAGAACAAGGGACTTATGTCGCCGACAAAAGACCTGTCTTTCAACAGTATGTACGCCGCATTCGGAGAGGTTCCGGAATCACGGATCCTGTCACCGGAAGTAATAGGAGTTACTGATGATGCGGTCTTGCAGTTAAGACAGGCTTGCTATTGCGTCGGAACAGGACAGATGACCATAGATGAGGCCATTGCATCATATGGAAAGTTTGAACAGTGAACGATCACGCTCACAAACAAAACTCCCTGTCCGGAGATATAAGCGGTTTGAGAATAACGAGCCCGAAAACTATAAGTAGATCTGTTTTTGCCAATATAGATGCAGGTTTCCGAGAGCTGAATCAATAAGATTTTTCTATCGGTTTACACTTACACAATATTCAGAAAACATAATGATAGTACTATAGACTCATCGGAGGATATATTCATGACTGACAGACCCATGCGCGAGATCTCGATAGAAGGCTGCGAAGTGCTCGGCAAAGGCGGGAACGGCATTGTTTATAAGCTGGATCCGGAGACCATAGTTAAGGTCTATTTCGGCGAGCGCAACAGTATGGAAAAGATCAATCAGAACAGGGAAGTGACAAAGAGAGCTTTTGTTCACGGTGTCCCGACGACGATTGCTTTTGATATGGTCAAGGTCGGGGAGAACTACGGCGTTGTCTACGAGATGATCAATGCCAAATCCCTGGCGCAGGAGATCGCGGCTAATCCTGACAGACTGGATATGTATGCAGAAATGATCGTAGATACACTGACAGTTCTTCACCATACTGAATTTGAACCGGGCTCGCTCACTGATTCAAGAGAACGGTGCAAGGCCGACATACAGGCGACTTACAAAGCGGGTTTCTACACAGATGCGCAAGTCGAGCACCTGTATAAGATCGTCGATCAGATCCCTTACAGAAATACGTTTATCCATCAGGATTTCCATCCCGGCAACCTGATGATGCAAAACGGAGAGATCGTCCTTATTGATGTTGAAGATTCAGGTCTCGGTCATCCCGTTCTCGAT
>CACYRM010000089.1 GCA_902776845.1 Oscillospiraceae bacterium | reverse complement strand
GGAATGAATGTCGATGATGACGGAAAGCTCTGCGGAGATGTTGATTACGACAAGGTATCACAGATCGTGGACGCTGTCTCACCCGTACCGGGAGGAGTGGGTTCTATTACGACAGCTATTCTTCTTAAGCATGTCGTGATCAATGCTGAAAGGCAGGCGTGATGGGTTCCGGCTCGGAGACTGACAAGAGCAGGCTCGTCGGCGCGATGAGTATCCGTAACGATTGTCCCGCCGCGAAAAAGTGCGGCGGTTGTTCTTATGCCGGACGGAACTATTTCGAGCAATCCGTATCAAAAGAAAAAAGGGTAAAAAGGTTATTATCGCCTTTTTGCGAAGTGCTTCCCATACACCACTGCGAACAGCCTCTTTATTACAGGAACAAGGTCCATTCAGCATTCAAAAAACTGAAGAACGGCCGGATAATCTGCGGACCGTATGAATCAAGTTCCCACAGGATAGTGGAGGTGAAGTCCTGTCTGATCGAGAACACGGCAGCATCAGCGATAATCAGGGATTGTGCCGATATCGCGAAAAAGTGCAAAGTCTCCATTTACGATGAAGTAACGGGGACCGGAGATCTCAGAAGAGTACTTGTGAGGACTGCCGATGCCACAGGCGAGATCATGGTCGTCCTGATAATCGGCAGCAGCTATTTCAAGAAAAAGAAGCTCTTCATTGATGAACTGTTAAGACGTCATCCGGAGATAACCACGCTTCTGATCAACATAAACAGGCGCCACGATTCAATGATATTAGGCAGCGGCGAGGTTAAGAAGCTCACGGGCAACGGATATATCACCGACATTATCCTGGGAAAGAGATTCAGGGTCTCCGCGGATTCCTTTATGCAGTCCAATCATGACCAGGCGGAGATATTGTATTCTGAAGCTATCAGGCTTGCCGGGTTTACGGGCAGAGAGACGTGTATAGACGCTTACTGCGGAACAGGTTCGACCACACTGTCTTTTGCGGGATATGTAGGAAGCATTACAGGAGTGGAGATCAATGAATCCGCATATAAGGATGCTCTTAAGAACAGGTCGTTAAACAAGGTCGGAAATGCCTCGTTTATATTAGGTGACGCCACGGAATATATGGAAAATCTTGCAAAGGCTAAAGCCACTGTCGACTGTGTTATCCTCGATCCGACAAGAGCCGGTACGACAAGGCAGTTTATCAAAGCCTGCGGAAAACTGAGGCCGGCGACGATACTTTATATCTCATGCTGTCCCGAGACTCTCGCAAGGGATCTGAAGGGATTCAGGGCACAGGGCTATGAGGCTCAGATCGCAAGGCCTGTGGATATGTTCCCCTGGACTGACAAGGTGGAAGTCGTTACTGTCCTGAAGGAGAAAAAGGATGAATCATCCGATCCCGCCGGTATTCGACAGTAATTCGGAGATACTGATCCTGGGAAGCTTTCCTTCCGTAAAGTCAAGAGAGACGGCTTTCTTTTACGGTCATCCGCAAAACCGTTTCTGGAAGGTTATTTCTTCTGTTATGGAGGATGATGAACCGCAGACCGTTGAGGAGAAGAAAGCTTTTCTTATAAGAAACCATATTGCGCTGTGGGATGTCATAGGTTCGTGTGATATTGAGGGGTCTTCGGATTCCAGCATAAAAAACGTTACGGTTAACGATCTGGATATCATTCTCGGAACGGCAGATATCAAAGCCGTATATGTGAACGGTAAAACGGCTTTGAAGTACTATCGGCGGTATACGCTGCCTCTGACGGGCCGGACAGCCGTTTGTCTGCCTTCCACAAGTCCCGCCAATGCGGCATGGAGTACCGCCAGGCTTATCGAAGCCTGGGGGATAATCAGGCGGGATTTTTCAGACAAAATAACAGATTATTAATTATATATTTGCAAAAGAACTTTGACTTATATATTTCAGTTAATTAAAATCCAAATATCGAATTCTATAAGAATTATCTATATGAAGGATAGTTATGAGAGAGCTTTCTGAGCCGGATTATATACAAAGCACTGAATGCAACCTGTATGATTTTATAAAGAATAATACTCCGTACAAGGAAACGGATGAGGTTTTCACCTATTCATCGGTTACATATGATTATAAGCGCTTACAGGACCTTATCGAAAAGATCATCAGGATCCTGACGTCGGTACCGTATCTGAAACCGGGTGATAAGATAGTCATAGGACTTGTTACATGTCCCGAATCCGTAGCTTTATTCTATGCGTGCAATTATGTCTCTCTGATACCTGTCATGGTGGATGTAAGGCTTTCGGCTGCCGATTACCGGAAGATCATAACTGAGTCAGGAGCAAAGATGTCTTTCCTGGCCGACCTGTGCACCAGCAACATTAATGAGATCTGTAAAGCACCGTGCATCAAAGACCTTTATATCGTATCTCCGATCGAAAGCGAAAAAGCCGGTCAAAAGAATGTTCTGGGGGATCGCTTGCTTTCTTATGGGTTTTCATTACCTGAGAGCTTCAAAACACATTCCCGCCGTATCGCTTTGGAAGGATTTTCTGGAGAAGGATCCCGGAGGGGATTCCAAAAACGGATTCACCAAAGGAGATGCTGATACACCGGTCATATTTGCGACAAGCGGATCCACCGGTGACCGTAAATTCGTTGTCCAGACTTCAAGAGCTATCAATCTTAATGTCTATAATGACAGACAGCGCGGATGCATGTCGGATCCGGAGGTAAAGACTTCCCTTACATTCCTTCCCATATTCGCATGCGCGGGATTCGCAAGCAATATTCATTTGCCTCTGTATCACGGCAAGAAGGTGTTCATCCATCAGGTATATGATTTTATCAAGATTGAAAAAGCCATACTCAGAGTAAAACCCAATATTGTCGTCGGTTCTTTAGGCATGTGGGAGCATTTTCTGCATTCTCCGAAGATCGAAGGCGTCGATCTCTCTTTCCTGCGTTACCTTGTATTCAGCGGCGAAAAGTGCGAGCTTGACCATATCAACGAGATGAACAGGATATTAAGCGAACACGGCTGTCCCACCAAACTCATCCAGGTCTACGGAATGACCGAACTCACCATTGTCGCAATGCAGTCTGTTGAGGATTATGTTCCTGCTTCGGTAGGAAAGCCGTTCCCTATGGTAAATGTGAAGATCTTAAAGGAAGGAACTGATGAGGAAGTTACCACGGGTGAGACAGGTGAGATATGCGTTAACTCGCCGGGCATGATGAAGGGTTACTGGCAGAATGAGGAAGCGACTTCCAGGATGATCCGTGTTCATGCGGACGGTAGGAAATATCTGCATACAGGCGATCTTGGATACATGAATGAGGAAGGCTTCCTGTTTATAAGCGGAAGACTGAAGAATATGCATGTTTCTGTCAGCGGAACAAAGATCTATACTCCCGCCATAGAAGAGGAAGTTCAGAAGCTTGACGGTGTTTTGCGCTCTGCTGCTGTTGTCTGCAGGCCCGAGGGAAGGAACGATATCTCTGAGATCATGCTTTTCGTTGAGATAAACAGGAATTCACCGCTTAAGAAAGGCGCTGCAGGCAAGATAAAGACGTACTGTCATGATAACCTGCCGATGTTCCTTAAGCCTGACAAGATAGTTATCCTCGACAAGATGCCTCTCACTGCTTCAGGCAAGATAGATTATCAGGATCTTCAGAAACGTGCAGATGAGTTTGCCATGAAACATAAGGTCTCTGTTATCAACACAAAATAATTACTGTATAATATTGTCCGTCTAATTACCAAAAGCGGAGTTTCAAATGATATATAACAATATCCTTGAGGCGATTGGAAATACGCCTCTTATCAAGTTGAATCATATAGTCCCCGAGGGCGCGGCAGAAGTATTCGTCAAGAATGAGGGCCTCGATGTGGGAGGCTCCATCAAGACGCGTACTGCGCTCAACATGATCGAGCGTGCGGAGCAGGAAGGAAAGCTCAATAAAGACAGCATCATTGTCGAGCCGACAAGCGGAAATCAGGGCATCGGACTTGCCCTCATCGGTGCGGTTAAAGGTTACCGTACCATAATCGTAATGCCGGATTCTGTAAGTCATGAGAGATCAATGCTCGTTAAGCATTACGGTGCCGAAGTAGTCCTGATCCATGATGACGGTGATATCGGCAAGGCTATTGAGAACTGCCGGATAAAGGCGGAAGAGATAGCCGCATCAGATCCGCATATATTTATTCCGCAGCAGTTTGAGAATCCGGCCAATACCGAAGCCCAGTATTCCTATACAGCCAGAGAGATACTTGAAGCTATGGAGGGACGCAGGATTGACGGTTTCTGTTCGGGCATTGGCACAGGCGGAACGATTACCGGTATCGGACATGCATTGAAGGAAGCAAATCCTTCGACTGTAATCTGGGCAGCAGAACCTGAGAACGCCGCCATATTATCCGGCGGAAGCATTGGCACGCATGTACAGATGGGAATCGGCGACGGCCTGATCCCCGGCATTCTGGATACTAAAGTCTATGATGATATCTGCATTATTACCGATGAAGAGGCTATCAGCACATCGCGTGAACTTACACGCAGGGAAGGCATGATGTGCGGTATCTCTTCCGGAACCAATGTTGCCTGCGCGATCAAGCTTGCTAAGAAGCTGGGTGCAGGTAAGACCGTGGTTACGGTGCTGCCCGATACGGCCGAGAGATACTTTTCAACTCCTTTGTTTGAAGAGTGATCTTAAGATCCTGCATTCAAATGCATACCTTTTTGACATGTTGTATGAATGATCAGATGTAATATAATTGCATAAAGTCAGTATTTTTTTACATAAAAAGGTGCCATATGATCAAAACGATGCAGTGTCCAGGTTGCGGCGAAGTAATAAGGTTTGATGATACGAGACCTTCTAATTTCTGCATGACCTGCGGTCAGAGGCTTTACAGGGATATCAAGCAGGACAATAATCCCGGTCAAGGCCCTGTCACTAACCCGGTTGAAAGGTCTTTCGCGAATCCCGCGAATTTCCGGCCTGCCAGTCAGGGCAATCTGATCATTTCCTATGTATCAGAGCATCCCAGGGTAAATATGACTGTCACATTTGTAAACACCAGGTCTAGAGATTTTTTTACCAACAACCAGAACAGGGCATACAATCTGTATCCCGGGATTCATTCAATTGATTTCAAGATAGGAAAAAGGACTTACAGGAGGGAAGTGAGTATATACCCTAACAGCAGGCCTGTAATGGTCCAGGCGTCATGGCACAGGGGTGTTGCGCGCATTTCAATCATGGATTCAACGCCCGGCATGCCCATGACAGGGTTCTGATACCGGAAGTAAAGTTGATCCGTTGAAAGGGAGGCATATATGGTTTTCGCAGCTATGACATTTGAAGAGATCCTGAGCGGTATTGTGAATTGCCTGTTTTGGGGTGCGCCGGTCATCCTGTTTCTTGTCTTTCTCGTATTGTTCATTATTAATCTGATCAAATTGAAAAAAGGCAGCGGAAAGAAGGGCAAGACAATTGCTTTTGGAGTGCTTTCCGCTGTATTTCTTACATACACAATAGGAGAGGCCCTTCTTGTTGCGATGCTTGCCGCCGCTGTGGCTCATATGTGAGGCGTTATCATGAAGGACAGAACTTTCGGGATCATACTGGCTGTAATCGCAGTTATTGGGATCGGTGTTACCACAGCGTTGTTAGTATACGGATACAACCTTTGGAAAGATATTTCAATCGTTGAAATGATCGCTAACTGGGGTTTCTGATATGGACTCGAAAAAATTAGGAAAGCAGCTGGCCGTAATAATCCTTGTAATTGCTTTGTTTGCCGGACTGGATGTGGCGGTATATCAATTGCTTATCAGGAGGGTCATAAGCCATCACTCTCCCGGCATGCAGAAGATGAGCGTCGAAGTCGCGGATTATGTTCCTTTTACAGGATCGGAAAACATATTTACGGCTGAGGATGCCGAAAGACTGGAAGGCGATATTCCTACGATAGACGGCGCAGCCGGATTGCTCCCTTTGTATGCAGGCTTTGTGGAAAGCATCTACCCGGAGGATTCAGTCTTATATAACGGTGAGAGCTATGATGCGTCAAGCAAGATGCATTACACGAATACAAGAGGCGCGTATAAGGACATAGTTGACGGCAAGTGCGATCTTATCATATGCGTTCAGCCTTCAGACGAGCAGATTGCCTACGCGGCAGAGAACGGCGTGGAATTCGAGATGGTTCCTATCGGGTATGATGCTTTCGTCTTTATCGTTAACGCTAATAATCCCGTATCGGACATTACGACTGATCAGATAAGAGGCATCTATTCCGGCCGGATAACTAACTGGAGCGAACTGGGCGGGAAAAACATGCCCATAGCCGCCATGCACAGGAATGAGGGGAGCGGCTCCCAGACGGCACTTGAGAAGCTGATGGGAGATACACCGATAGTACCCGATTACACAACATTGAACGGCAGTCCGATCGGATTCTCATTCAGATATTATGTAACAGGAATGCTCGCCGAAGGCGGCGTAAAGATGCTTGCCATCGACGGGGTCGAACCGGATATAGCAAACATCGCAAACGGAACATATCCTGTCACCAGCGGTATATATGCCATTTACCGCAAGGGTGAGACGAATGAGAATGTCTATAAAGCAGTTGATTTTATGCTGTCCCCTGAAGGGCAGAAGATCGTGGAGGAAAGCGGGTACGTGCCTGTAAACTGAAACGGCCGGATATTTCTTCCCGAACGCTTTTTATTTAATCTGACTATAAATCACCGCTAAAAAACATGTTTTTAGTGAATCATCAAAAGCATTTGCGGATTTACATTTTTTGTGAGTGATGTAATAATAGCAACAGCGCGTGCTTTTATGGCATACCAAAATTCAAGGAGGATTTATATGGAAACTACTAAGAATAAGCAGATCGTTGCTCTTGTGTTAGGTGTTCTTTCACTTGTGCTTCCGAACATTACTTATGCAATTCCCAGCACAGACAACACCAACGCCACAGTTGGTGCCGCTATCGCTATTATCCTGATCAACCTTGCGGCTTTGATCTGCGGTATTGTCGGTATCGTTAAGTCTGCTGGTGCACGTAAAGAGGCAATTGCTGCCGGTGAGCAGAAGACACTGGCAACAGTAGGTCTTATTACTTCTATCGTAGGCACAGTTTACGGCGCTATCCTGTTCTTCGTAATCGGTGTCTGCACATGCAGCATAGTTGCATGTGGTGCGGCTTTAGCATCTGCAGCTTCTTCTATGTGATTAACTGACAGAATTGAGGGAAAGCAGTTGCTTCGTTGCGAAGCAACTGCTTTTATTTTTTATGTATCCAACGATCGAGATCTTCGGGAAAGAAATAGGAACTTATTCTATCTGCGCAATAGCAGGGTTGTTCGTCTGCGCAATAGTGGCCTTTTTTCTGGTCAGGGAAAAGAAAGGCCTGTGCATAGATGACATTATAGTTACCACTGTTTTCATAGCGATCGGAATGTTCTTCGGCGGCCATATAGTTTACGGTATCACTAATATTCCCGGGATCATCGGTCTTTTCAAAAACGCTTCTGACTATACCTTCCTCCAGTTCGTTATCCAGCTTTTCGGCAATTATCTGGGGGGCATGGTTTTTTACGGCGGATTTCTCGGCGGACTGACAGCTTTGGCATTGACCTGCAGGTATTCCCAATTCGGTCACGCGGATGTTATGTACGATATGTACGCCGTATGTACTCCTTTATTTCACGTTTTCGGAAGGATCGGATGCTTTCTGGGAGGATGCTGCTACGGAGTTGAATGCAGTATCGGGTTTACTGCGCACGGCAATAAAATTAATCCCGCTGTAAATGATGTTAACAGGTTTCCTGTCCAGCTTGTGGAGGCAGGCTGCAATCTGATCATTTTCGCGGTCCTGTTTGTTTTACATAGAAAGAAAAAGTTCAGACAGAGACTTCTGATCATATATTTTTATCTTTATCCCGTTGTCAGATTTATCCTTGAATTCTTCAGGGGCGATGAGATCAGGGGATTTCTTTTCGGATTATCAACATCGCAGATCATCAGCATCCTGCTGTTTGTATTTGCGATGATATTTACCGTGATTGAACTGAATAGGCGGAAAACGGCTGCCAAACCTGCTGAATAAGAATCAGGGTTATAGTTCACAATATTTTTATTGTTTCTAAAAAATTATAAAGACCCTGGGTGATATAATCAGAGAAAACATAAGTGATGGTTTTCTGACCGCCTTGACTCATGATTATCCTGATGTGAATTATAGGAGGAATAGCATGAATAACTATAATTACCGCCCCGGGGGTTATGAACCTACCTACCGTAATACAAGCCGCTATTCAGGAAACCGTAATTCGGGATACGGCCGCGGCAGAAGAAGGCTGG
The DNA here is from genome assembly GCA_902776845.1 of Oscillospiraceae bacterium. Lineage (GTDB taxonomy): Bacteria > Bacillota > Clostridia > Saccharofermentanales > Saccharofermentanaceae > Saccharofermentans. The sequence continues at coordinate 1,225 of CACYRM010000089.1, read as the reverse complement.
ATCCGGAGGAACTGCGCAAAGGCAGGGGGTTTGCCGTAGCCAGCCTTGTATGCGGATTTCTGGGACTTGCAACATGCTATTACTTTGGTATCGGTGCTATATTTGGAATCTTCGGAGTGATATTTTCGATCATATCGTCTGCGCAGGGCAGCAGGAGCAAAATGAGGATAGGCGGGCTGGTTCTCTCGATCATCTCGATAGTGCTGGGAGCCATTTTCGGCGCAGTTTGGCTTTATATGTATAATACCGGATCAATAGCATCCTATTATTGATTTTTCTGTTGAATATGTAACCGGCAGGGGCTGTCTCATCCGAATGAGGCGGCCCCGTTTTTTCGAATTGGCAAAACTGTTTGAGTATTGGCTTTCAGGCTGTCCCAAATCATACATAAAGCCTCAAATCTATCATTTACTTTTGTCTCGCGATTAATTATTATTCTTGTGTATTTTATTTTATAAGGAGTACAGCTATGGATATTTCACCACTTCAAAAGGCAAGATATGAGTATCAGCCCAAGCTTCCGGGCATGCTTAGAAACGGCATTGCAGAAATTTCAGTACAGGAAGGCGCTGCAACACAGTCCGTTGCAGATCAGGATAAGATCAAGGCTCTCTTCCCCAACACATATGGTAAGCCCGAGATCACATTCGTTAAGGGCGCTAACACATCAGCTGCAAAGAAGCAGGTTGTAGGCGTTATCCTTTCAGGCGGACAGGCTCCGGGCGGACACAACGTTATCTCCGGTCTTTATGACGCTTTGAAGGCTACAAACCCTGAGAACAAGCTCCTCGGTTTCAAGAAGGGACCTGACGGACTTCTTAAGAATGACTATGTAGAGTTCGACGACAAGTTCATCGACGCATACAGAAATACAGGCGGATTCGATATCATCGGTTCCGGCAGAACAAAGCTCGAGACAGTTGAGCAGTTCCAGACAGTTGCTAATTACGCAAAAGAGAACGGCCTTACAGCTATCGTAATCATCGGCGGCGACGACTCCAATACAAACGCTGCTACACTCGCTGAGTACATGGCTGCTAACAACACAGGCATTCAGGTTATCGGCTGCCCTAAGACGATCGACGGCGACCTCAAGAACGAGGACATCGAGGCTTCTTTCGGTTTTGATACAGCTACAAAGACATATTCCGAGCTCATCGGCAACATCGAGAGAGATGCTAACTCCGCAAAGAAGTATTGGCACTTCATCAAGGTTATGGGACGT
>CACYRM010000088.1 GCA_902776845.1 Oscillospiraceae bacterium | reverse complement strand
GGGTTGCCCTTATTGCTTGCATAGTAGGTATAGACCAGATCGCCCTTATTATTGATTACAACAGCCTTCGTGGTCGTTGAACCTGCATCAACGCCTAAATAAAGTTCGCCGTGCTGATCCTTGATATCGAGAACAGGAATCTGATCTTTCTTATGGCGTTCGTCAAAAGCAGCCTTATCCTCTTTGTTCTTGAAGATAGGATCGATCCTGATGATATCAGGCACAAAGCCTTCCCTGTTCTTAAGTTTTACGAGAAGGTCCGACAGATTGACAGGATTTTTCCCGTCAGCAGATAAAGCGGCACCAAGAGCGACATAGATCTGGGCTTCCTCAGGCATCCAGAACGAATCGACCTTATCCTTCAATGTGCGCTCGAAAGCATTCCTGAGCTCGGAATTAAAGAACAGCGGGCCGCCTAAGAAAGTGACGTTTCCCTTTATAGGTCTTCCGCATGCGAGACCTGAAATGGTCTGATTGACCACCGACTGATAGATCGAAGCGGCAAGATCCTCTTTTGCAGCACCCTCGTTGATGAGCGGCTGCAGGTCTGACTTTGCGAAAACACCGCACCGGCTTGCGATCGTATAAAGCGATCTGTAATCCTTTGCGAAGTTATTAAGTCCGTCAGCGTCTGTCTGAAGGAGGGATGCCATCTGGTCTATGAAAGAACCCGTACCGCCGGCGCAGGTTCCGTTCATACGCTGTTCAAGCACAGGATGCATATAAGTGATCTTGGCATCCTCGCCGCCGAGCTCGATTATTACGTCTGTCTCAGGATGATATGTCTTGATAGCCTGTGTCTCGGCCATAACTTCCTGCGTGAACTTGAATCCGAGCCAGTTGGCAACGGAAAGTCCGCCTGAACCCGTAATAACGACATCAACGTTTATACCGGGGAACTTGTTGTTAAGATCTTCGAAAAGGTCATTCAGAAGTCCCGATACATCCGAATGATGCCTCTGATAATCGCTGTGAATGATCTTCTCTCCGTCGAGAAGGACCACTTTAATCGTTGTAGATCCGATATCAAGACCAAGCTTGTATACCTTGTCCATCACTTAACCTCCAGGTTGGTTTATCTGTTTGTTTTCGGCGTGCCCTTGGGCTGTGCCGTATTGCGAACCACATTATTACCCGAATTTCTGTAGTTCTTGTTGGAAGAGCCTGATGACCGGCCCTTTGTTGTCTTTTTGCGTGCGGGTATCGAGCCGAACAGCTTGAAAGACTTATCCTTAAGATCCTTTAGCCAGTTCATCTGTTCAGTCCTCAATGTCTCCTTGAAATTCCTCGTATCAAGGCTCTGCTTGAACTCGGCGTTCAAAGACACCCTTAACAGTTCATCCGGAATACCGAGGGAAAGATCAAAAGGCTTGCCGAATGAATCTTTTACTTCAAGCTGAAGTGATTCACAGACTTTCCTGCAGTTCTCCTCGTAAAGTTCTACTCCGCATTTAATGCCGAGCTGGGTCATAAGACCGGTAAAATTCAGGGTGATATAAGGAAGATTGCCCGAAAAGATCAGATGAAGACAGATAAGCTTCATATATGACTCAAGACATATGCATTCCTGGTCACATATAAGCGTATACTCGCCTTCTGTGGTCATTTTCGAGATATCGGCCTTCTCATTCTCAAAGCCGTTTGCCCACAGGAAATAAAGTTCCCTGTAGACTTCCTTCTTAAAAGATTCAAAATCACGGGTCAAAGGCTCGGCGAGAACATTTTTCCCGAGGTTGAAAACATATTGCATATAAGATACTTCAAGATAGTTCGGAACCGAGAAATATTTGAAGTAAGCCGCCACATCACGGCTGTTGTATATATACTTGCGCAAAAAGAATCTCCTGTCCGCATAATAATTCATGATGAATTATAGCATAAAGATTCTAATATGCTTATTAAAAATAAAAGAGGTTTTAGGCAATACTCACGTAAAACTATCAGGGAGCCGCAACAACTGCTCCGTTTCCGCCGATAACGCCTACAGCGCCAAGGATAAGAACCAGAACACCGAGAATAATGCGGTACCAGCCGAAGCAAGTAAATGAATGCTTCTTAATGAATGCCATCAGCTTCTTGATTATTAGGAGGCTCACAAAGAAAGCTGTTACCATACCGACAACAAGAAGACCGATCTCGCTGGTCTTGACTTCGCCGTCATACTTAAGGATCTTGAGAAGGCTTGCGCCAAACATTACGGGGATCGCGAGGAAGAAAGTAAACTTGGCGGCCGCTTCCCTCTTAATGCCGATCGCAATGGATCCGACAATGGTCGAACCTGATCTGGATGCGCCCGGGAAAACCGCAGCCAGAAGCTGGAAAATACCGACCGCAAAGGCATGTCCCCAATTAAACTGGTTAACAGTATTTATGATGGGCTTTCTGTTCTCGTTGAATTTCTCGACAACGATAAATGCTATACCGAACGCGATAAGGGAAATCGCTACAACAATGTAATTATAGAGATGCTCATCGAGCCAGTCATCGAAAAGAATGCCTACGATCGCTGCGGGAACACAGGCCAGGGCTATCTTAAGCCACATGATGATCTTATCCTTCATGATGTAGCTGCCGATACCTTCTTTGGCAAAAGGCTGCTGGTTATTCTTCTTTCCGAAAGGCCAGATATCTTTCCAGAATATAACGATAACCGCCATGATAGCGCCTAACTGGATAACAACAAGATAAAGATCGTAGAATTCCGGTGAGACATTAAGCTTCATGAACTCGTTTAAGATGATCATGTGTCCTGTGGAACTAATGGGAAGCCACTCGGTAATACCTTCAACAACGCCGAAAATAACTGCAACAATATAATCCCAAATCATAATTTGTTTTTCTGCTCCTTAGATTATCCCTAGAATCATAACACACTTATCATTCTGTTAAATGCGCAAACTACGGCACGAACGGATGATTTAGTGACTGAGCTCGAGACACCGGCTCCGATATATGTCTGCTTATTGGCTTTATTGGTTATCTCGATATATGTGATAGCCGCGGAATCCGAACCTGACTTCATGGCATGCTCGGAATAGTTCGAGATCGAGAAATCGACACCCGTATACTTGCTGAAAGCGCTGACAAACGCATCGAGAAGACCGTTGCCCTGTCCCTTGATGGTAACTTCCGTACCGTGATCGGTGATCAGTGCTTCAACAGTGGATACCTGGTCGCTGTCCTGCTGCTCTGAGAAATTCTTTAATCCGTAAGGCTCAAGTACATTGATGAACTTATCATCGAAAAGATCGAAGATCTGCTGCGGCAAAAGTTCATTCTCTGTACCGTTCTCTTCTGTAGCAGCCTTAACAACAGGCAGAAAGTCACGCTGGAATCTTTTGGGAAGCTGGACTCCGAAATAAGTCTCCATAACATATGCGATGCCGCCCCTGCCGGACTGGGAGTTGATCCTGATGATCGGCTCATATTCCCTGCCGACATCCTTCGGGTCGATAGGAAGATAAGGGACCGCCCAAATGGTATCGCCTCTTTCCTCCATCTTTTTGCGGCCTTTATTGATCGCATCCTGATGAGAACCGGAGAATGCGGTAAACACGAGCTTTCCGGCCCACGGATGCCTCGGCTCGACCTTCATTCCGGTGAGTTCCTCATAAATATCGATGGTCTTGTTCATATCCGAGAAATCAAGCCCGGGATTGATGCCGAGCATCATCATATTAATCGCAAGAGTAATGATATCAACGTTTCCGGTCCTCTCACCGTTTCCGAAAAGAGTGCCTTCAACCCTGTCTCCTCCGGCCATAAGACCGAACTCGGAAGTCGCAACTGCCGTGCCTCTGTCATTATGCGTGTGCAACGAAATGATTATAGAATCTCTCCACTTTGTCTTTCTGCAGAAATACTCTATCTGATCCGCATAAACGTTAGCGGTCTGATACTCAACAGTCTCAGGAAGATTAATTATCACCTTGTTGTCCGGTGCAGGCTTCCAGCAGTCGAGAACGCTGTCACAGATCTTAACCGCGAAATCAAGTTCCGTATCGGAAAATGCCTCAGGCGAATACTCAAGTATGAAATTCGTACCGCTCTTATCCTCATTTATGCGGTCGATGATCATTTTCGCGCCTTCAACTGCAAGGGCAATACATTCATCACACGAGAAATTAAATACTACGTCACGGTGAAGCGTACTGGTCGCATTGTAAAGATGGACAATGACATTCGGGGCGCCTTTAACGGCCTCCATTGTCTTATCGATAATATGCTCTCTGGACTGTGTCAGGACCTGGATCGCCACGTCTTCGGGAATAAGGTCATTCTCGATCAGATACCTGCAGAAATTGTAATCCGTCTCGGATGCGGCAGGAAAACCGATCTCGATCTGTTTGAAGCCGACTGAACAGAGATATTCAAAGAATTCGACCTTCTGCTCGAGCGTCATGGGAACTTCCAGAGCCTGATTACCGTCTCTCAGATCAACAGAACACCATACAGGCGCTTTTGTGATCTTATTTCCCGGCCACTTGCGGTCCGGCAGGTCAACTGTCGGATGAGCCTTATATCTGCGGTAATTCATGTCAGCCATAATATTTCCTCCACCCTGAAGCTTCCATGCTTATTCTATTTCATTTACAAGGTCTCTGAACATATCTCCCCTATGCTCAAAGTGTCTGAAATGATCATAGGATGTACCGATAGATGACATAATAACAATCTCTCCGGGTTTTGCCCACTCTCTTGCCTTGGTGATAGCTTCCTTATAAGCATTTACAACGGCATCGCGTGTTTCCGGGAACTCATAAACGTCGCCTTCCTTATCAGGAATACGGAAGATCTCGTACTGGCGTCCGTTTGCTTCCTTTTCGATGATATCTGTAACAAGATCCGCATTTGATCCGTACATTATGATCCTGTCGCAGACATTAAGGATGGCATCGCCTAATCCGGTATAGATGCACTTCTTGTCAGCGCCGCCGCAGATAAGAACGCCCTTTTCATTGCGTGCTGCAAGAGCCTTCATTGTATTGAGCGAACGGTTCGGTGATGTATCGATCGAAGAGTTGTACCACCTTACACCGTCAATTTCCCTGATGAATTCTATCCTGTGGGGAACGCCCTTGAAGTTTTTCGCAACAGCAGCGATATCCTCAGGCTCGACATAGTCGATTACAGCGCAGGTTGCAGCGAGGAAATTCTCGACATTGTGCTCGCCCGGGATAAAGATCTCATCAACACCGCAGATATCGGTTTTCGAGCCCTTGTCATCATAAATAAGCCTGCCGTTCTCAACATAAGCCCTGCGGTATAGCGGTGAATCAGTTCTCATAACGTTTTCCTTTTTGTATGAGAAAAGCTCTACTCTTGATCTTGCCGTATCCTTCATATCGTATGTCAGATCACATCCGGCATTAAGAACGACTTTGCCGAACGGGCCCTGATTCCTGAAGATATTGACCTTAGCCTGAATGTATTCATCGTAATCCTTGTGAAAATCGAGGTGATTCGGCGTGATATTGGTAATGACCGCAACATCTGCAGGAGTCTTCATGCCGAGGAGCTGGAACGAGGACAACTCAAGAACGACCATGTCATCGGACCACATCTGATCAACCTTATCGAGGAGCGGTGTTCCGATATTGCCGCCGACCCAGACCGTATAACCTGAATTCTTAAGGATCTCAGCCGTAAGTGTCGTTGTTGTCGTCTTGCCGTCAGATCCCGTAATTGCAAAGATCTGCGCCGGACAAAGGTTCAAAAAGAGTTCCATTTCTGTCGTAAGGACAGAGCCCTTTGCCTTGAGCGCCTGAAGTTCAGGCGTCTCAAATCTCATTTTCGGAGTCTTGAAAACGATATCATAGAAATCATCTTCAAGGTGAGACAGATAATTCCCGCCAAGCGACCATTCAATGCTCTCAGCACAATCTGCAAGAGCATCAATGTTCTTCTTAAGGACCGGATCATCTGCCGTCATCTTATCGCATGCAGTTACCTTGCATCCTAAAGATACGAGCCATCTGATCAGTGGTGTATTGGATATTCCGACACCGATAACGGCTGCCTTTTTGCCTTTTATATATTCCTTAAAGTCGTCAAATCTTTCGTTGCTCATATTTCCTCCTCTATCCGGATATGTACGAAGCATAGAGCTTGCTGTAAAATCCGCCATTAGCAATCAGTTCATCGTGTGATCCGATCTCCGAGACCTCGCCTTTATCAATTACAACGATCTTGTCGCAGTTCGTGATCGTTGACAGTCTGTGCGCGATTATTATTCCGGTACGGCCGTTCAGAAGTTCTTTTACCGCCTTCTGGATACGGTCTTCCGTAACAACGTCCACAGAAGACGTAGCCTCATCAAGGATCATTATCGAAGGATCTGAAGCCATTGCCCTGGCAATGGTCAGGAGCTGCTTCTGACCTTCAGAGATATCATCTCTGTCATTGTCGATCGTTTCATTATACCGCTTCGGCAGTTTTCTGATAAAAGAATCAGAACCGGACTTTCTGCCTGCCTCATATACCTGTTCATCAGTGATATGAGGTCCCGAAAACCTTATGTTCTCCATTATCGTATCATCGGCAAGCCAGGTGTCCTGGGTAACAAAACCAATATAGTGCCTGAGTTCCGATCTCGGAATATCCTTTATAGACTTGCCGTTTATGAAGATATCGCCCGAATCAGGCTCATAATAACGCATGAGAAGATTGATAAGGGTCGTCTTGCCGCAGCCCGTGGGACCGGCAATTGCAAATGATTCGCCTTTTCCAACAGTAAATGAGATATTTTTAAGAACCGGCTTGCCCTCAACATATGAGAAAGATACGTTTCTGAACTCGATACCGAACTGCCTGTTCTTGTCAGGAAGCTCATCATTTGCTTTCTCTTCAGGTATCTCTTCGCTGTCCAGATAACTGAATATTCTTGCAAGACAAGCAAAGCTGTCTGTGAGTTCAGTATATACCGCGGTAAGGTCATTGATAGGCTTCATGAACTGGTTGGCATAAGCAAGGAGAGCCATAAGTTCGCCGACCGTGACAGTTCCGGCGATACCCGCATAGCAGCCTGATAAAACTACGCCTGCGTAGATAAGAGCGTTAACAAATCTTGATGAAGGATTGCTGATCGAAGATAAAAATGTAGCCTTCGTTGAAGTCTTACGGTATTCGCTGTTGAGCTTATCGAATCCTTTTATTCTTGCATCAGTAACGTTATATATCCTGCACTCCCTGAAGTTCTTTACCGATTCTCCGACAAAAGCAGTCTGCTTAGATCTGATACTTGCCTGAGCGGAGAATGATTTATACGCTCCCTTGGCGATCAGATATGATACAGCTATTGATACGGGCGTAAATACGACCACGATCAGCGAGATCTTCCAGTTGATGCAGAACATTACCGTGAGCGTAATGAGCAGCGTCGCGATTCCTGATGCAAACTGGTTAAGGAACATCAGCATACCGTCTGATACAGTCTCAACATCGCTGATTATGAAACTCTGGAGCTTGCCTGCGGATGTCCTGTCGATATAAGACATCTTTACCCTGTGCATTTTCGAATATGTGGCATTCCTTAAGTTAAGGCCTATCGAATATGCCACGCGGTTATTCATCTTTATAAGCGCAAACTGGAGCAGAGCAGCCGCAGCGATTAGCGCGATTATGATCACGATATATCTGGTGAGTGTATCCATGTCTCCCAGATTATCTATCGCCTTGCCTGCGAAAAAAGGAATGGCAACGGTTGCCGCGCCGTAGAAGATACCGGTGATTACCGACAGAACAGCTATCGAAGAAGAACCCTTTAAGAAAGAGAACAGGCGCTTTAATGTCTTTAAATTCATACGGCGCCTCCCTTTATCTGCAGGGAATTCATATACCTGTAGTTCTCCGATATCTTCAGAAGCTCTTCATGGGGAGCAACCGCTTCGATCTTACCGTCGTCCATAAGGATAATGCGGTCGCAGTTCATGCACGTCCTTACCTTCTGTGAAATGAGTATCACAGTAGGCTTATCATCAAGACTGCTGATGTTGTTAAGAAGTCTCTTCTCTGTTCCCCAGTCAAGTGCTGATGTCGAGTCATCAAGGATTATAAGACCGGGCCTGCCTGCCAGTGCTCTTGCTATGCCTATACGCTGTCTCTGTCCTCCGGACAGGCCTGCGCCGCCGTCGGATATCTCATAAGAGAGGCCTTCGGGCTTCGAAGCGACAACATCATCACTGCAGGATAATCTGCACGCTTCATCAATATCGGAATCAGACAGATTCTCTCTTCCGACTGTGATATTGTCCTTCAGTGAGCCCTTGAAAAGCCTTGTTTTCTGAAGGCTCATACCGACTGAAGAGGCAAGGCTTGCAAGAGAGATATCCTTTATGTTGATACCGTCAAGGATAACCTCTCCTTCACCCGGCTCATAGATTCCTGCAATAAGTGAAGCGGCAGTAGACTTGCCGCAGCCGGTGCTGCCGATTATTCCGATTGTCTCACCGGGCTTGATATCGACCGAGAAATCCTTTACGGATTCCTCGTTATTGCCCTGATATGTGAAAGACACATTATTTAAAGTAACCGCAACGGGCTTTGATGGATCGAGCGTCTTTGTTCCCTTGCCTGCGGTGCTTACAACATCAGTAAGGCTTTCTGCTCTCTTAAGACACGCATAAGCTCTTGATACGGAAACGATAAGATTCGCAAGCTTTACGAGTTCTATAAGGATCTGCGACATGTAGTTATAAAGAGCAACCACCTGGCCGTCAGTCAGATCGCCGGCATTAAAATGCACTGCGCCTCTGTAGATAAGAAGACAGATTCCGAGATTGACGACCGCATATGTAAGAGGATTAAGCCATGAGGCAAAATCAGATGCCTTGATCTGGGCGGTCTTCAGGATATTGCTCTTTGATTCGAACTTTTTATAATCCTCAGCTGTCTTGTTAAAGCCTCTGATTACACGCTCACCTGCAATACCATTTGATGTCTTCTTTACAAGGCTGTCCAGTCCTTCACGGGCCTCCTTGTGTCTCTGGATAGAGAGCTTCATGTTAAGTCCGATAACAACAGCCATCAAAGCAGTGCATACAACAAAGATCAATGCCATTGAAGGCTTGACTACTGCTGCCATGATGCATGCGCCGATAACGATAAAAGGCGATCTCAAAAGGAGTCTTAAGAACAGATTGATACCTGTCTGGATCTGGTTAACATCTGATGTCAGAAGCGTAACCATGCTTGAAGATCCGATCTTCTCGTAATCGGATATCGATAAAGTCTGAAGCTTGTCGTGAAGGCTCTTCCTGATCCCCGATGAGATCCCGCATGCGGAATACGCAGCGAAATACTGCGCGGTGATCGCGCTGATAAAGCCGACGACCGCAAAGAGAGCCAATATAGGAACATGTGTCCAGACATAATTCATGTCTCCCTTGTTTATTCCGTTGTCGATCACACCTGCAACGATAAGAGGGACCGTTAATTCAAAGCAGGCTTCAAGAAGCTTAAACACAGGGCTTAAGATCGAAGCTGCTTTATATTTTCCGATGTGATCAAAAATCAGTCTCATTTAAGATTCAGACAAGGTCCTTCTGTAATCTTCCGCATTCACGGATGAT
>CACYRM010000087.1 GCA_902776845.1 Oscillospiraceae bacterium | reverse complement strand
AGTTCTTATCTTCGGTGTTGCTAAGTACCTCAAGGCAGCTAACGCAGCTTCCAAGTCAATCTCCCTGCACAATTCAGCTACAGGTAAGGCTGAGGACGACGTAAACGCTAAGGTTGGATTCAACCTCTTCGATAACTCTGCTACATAATAAGTAGTTTAGTTACTTAACGGTTACTAATCATCAGGGGCTGTCCCAATCGGGGCAGCCCCTTTACTATTTATAAATCAACAGACCGGATCTGAATAAGCGGACCCGGTCTTCCAATAATCGTGATCCCGGACTGAGGAAAAACATATTTACTGGCAGGTGACGGGGATAGATCCAATGCATAATTGAAGATCAAAAGACCGGCGGATATAATATAAAGGCTAGATAAAATTCTAGAATCAACAGTTGTTAACAAATCGTGACAAATTTTAACAAATTATTAATAAAGTTGTTGTAATTTTCCAAGAAGACAGTATAATACATATATATGAATAGGATCTTCAATTAAAGCGGAGGACTATATGCGCAGATTATCTAAGGAATTCAGTTCTAAGAGAGCTTTTACACTTGTAGAGATAGTTCTTGTACTTGGTATCATTGTTATTTTGGCAGCTGCTCTCTTTATGGGCATAACTGACATGATACAGACCGCCAGCGATGCCGATGATGCTGTTGCCAGAGGTTCATCGCAGCTCGACAGACAAATTACTGACAGTGAGCAGAAGCTTGCAGATTACAAATTCTGATCAGGATCCGAGGAGTACATTTATGAAGAGATTTATTAAACAAAATAGCCGCAAAGGTTTTACCCTTGTCGAGACGATTCTGGCTACTTTTATCCTGTTTGTAGTATCAACGATGCTGGTAAACGGTTTTATAGCTGCAATCGGATATTCTTATCAGACTTCGATCTATAATAAATCATCAGGCGATAATTACTCAGTTTGTATGAAGGATATCGGTGAGTGGAGCAAACTTACAAAAAAAGATCGTGAAATTGCCGGTTATGACTATTCTTCACCTACTGGCGGAAAGACCACTTTATCATTTGATACTTCCGGAGCTTATGGCGGAAAGACGCTTGAGACTCTTAATGTTGTTTATGAGAAGCATGATAGTATCCGTACAAATGTTATTCCTGATGGTGTAGCTTTCACTGACGGTCGTTTTGCTCCTACAAGCAATACAGATCAGCGTGCTGACAACAGAAAATCATTCTGTTATTATCCCGAGCATTGTGTTGATAAGGATGGTAACCACAAGGGCGATATAATTGTTATGTATGTTTCATCCGAGAAAAAATATTATTGGACAGTAAATGACGGTCAGTATAAGAAGGATTCGGTCAGCCCTACACCAATAGGTTAAGTGAATACGGAGGCGGATTATGAATAGATTTAGCAAGAGCAGAAAAAAAGGTTTCTCCCTGGTTGAAATGGTGCTGGCCATCGCAATTGTTGTAATGATCGGTGGTGTTATTGCAGGGTTGTGCGCATCGATTTCAAATTCATTTATTACAACATATAACATTGATGATGCTTCAGATTATGCATTGTTATATGCCAAGGCTTTTGAGAATTCCTTCATTGCAAATTCCCAGGTCTATGACAGCGATCACGATTCACTGAAGGGCATGACTTGGTCTTGGTATGTTAACGATCCCGGATCTGATGGAAAATCTGATGTCCCGACACTTCGTATAATTACACCTAATAAGGCTAATACTGCGGTTTTCACTCCGACGCATATGGGTAATTCCGCAACAGCATATAAATGGTCAGTTCGTATGTTCTACAAGTATAACAGCGCTGATAATTCTGTTGATTATGTTATCTTCATTAAGGATGCTTATACTAATACGGATTTTGTTTATATGTATGAAGACCGTTTCTGGCTTCCGAGATATGATGACAGAGCAACATTCTGTGGTGTTGAGGCTACCAGAAAGGTTGATATTTCCGGCGATGAAATGAAGAAGGAAACATTCCAGAGTGGAAGCAATCTTGCAAAATATTCAAATTCTCAATATGCCCGTATCGAGACTTTTGTAAATGCTCATCCGGGATACAAATCAACAATCGAGTATACATGGGGTTGATTTGACAACAAATTAAGTAATCAAGCTCTGCAGTTTTACTGCAGAGCTTTTTTATCTAAAGAATGGTGAACCGAAAGAAGACCGTTCATTATTGTATATCTGACGTCTAATTTGATAGAATTACCTAAAAATGCAAAAGAAGAGGACCCGTATGAAAATTAAAGTCGGATTGGATATTGGCGGAAGCACGACAAAGATCGTCGGCATGCAGGATGGAAAACTGATAGCAAGCGAGATCGTAAGAGCAGCTGATCCTGTTACATCGGCTTTTGGCGCTGTAGGCAAACTGATAAACGATCATTCTTTTTCGATTAATGATATCGAACAGATCAATATAACCGGTGTCGGAGCAGGCTTCCCGCAGGCACCGATCCTTGGGATCAAAACGGTTGTGGTTGAAGAATTCAAGGCTACGGGACTTGGCGGATTATTCCTTTCCGGACTTGATCATGCAATTGTAGTAAGCATGGGTACGGGAACAGCATATCTTGAAGCAAACAAAGAATGTGTAAGACATATTATCGGTTCAGGCGTGGGCGGCGGAACATTGGTCGGACTTGGCCTGGCACTGACGGGAACGGCTGACGCGGTAAAGCTTTCCGATATGGCTACATCGGGTGATACCAGAAAATGTGACCTGACCATCGGAGATATATCAAGAAAAGAGATCACGGGACTTCCGATGGACGTTACGGCTTCTAATTTCGGTAAGGCGGCAGAGGATCTTTCCAGAGAAGACAAGACTGCCGGAGTCTTTAATCTTGTATATCAGGCTGTCGGTACGGTTGCGGTAATGGCATCCAGACAGTTCAACCTGAAGGATATCGTTTTCACCGGGCAGCTCACCGATCTCAAGGAATGCCAGAAGTATCTCATTCCTTTTGAAGAGCTTTACGGCGTAAACATGATCGTCCCGGAAAATGCAGTTTTTGCCACGGCACTCGGAAGCTGTCTAGCGGAAGGGCAGGCAGACCAGTGAGCAATAAAAGACCGGCAAAAGACCGTGCATGGGAGTTGGATTTCTTAAGGGGAATCGCTCTTCTGATGATGCTCTTTATGCATATGTCATGGGATGTCAGGTATGAATTCAGGGTGGATACATTTTCCTATCTGGAAGAAGGATGGTTCTGGTCTTTTGTTCATCCTGTTATAGTGGTTCTCTTTGTAAGCGTATCGGGTATCTGCTGTACTTTTTCGCGCAATAATGTTAAGAGAGGTCTTAAGCTTTTGGGAGCCACGCTGGCTCTGGGACTCGGAACATATCTTATAACCACATTTGTCGGGATCGAGTGTCTGATCATATTTAATGTTCTGGCCGTTCTTACATGCGGAATATTCTTATATGCGCTTATCTCATTTATCGAGAAAAAGATAAATGCCAATGAGAAAGCCGTGAACGTTATCATGGGCCTTATTGGTTTATATATTGTGATCTGCGGCTGTGAGATCCATTATATGGATTATTCCTCCGATTCACTGATCCTTCTTCCGCTGGGTTTTGAGATATCGGGTGCACCGTGGATGGCAGATTATATGCCGCTGTTTCCGTGGCTCGGCGTGTTCCTGATAGGATGCGTGATCGGAAGATTATGTTATAAGGATAAGAAGACGCTGTTTGCCGGAAAGGGCAAGGTGATGACTGCGATAGCCAGACCGGTGGAATTCATAGGCAGACACTCTCTGATCATCTATCTTGTCCATCAGCCTGTCGTATATGCCATCCTGTATCTTATATTCCTGATCATCAGAACAGCGCGATGAAGATAGAACGCAAGGGAAAGAAAAGAAGAGCTCTGCATATTGCAGTGATCGCTGTGTTACCTGTACTGTGTATCGCAGCTGCTGTCAGCAATGCTTTTTTACCGCGCAGCGCCGCAGATTATTACTGCACGAATATCTTTCCCTATGTTTCGGTTCCTATGCAGAGCCTGAATATGTTTTTCCAGGTTTCATTGACCGAGAATTTCATCATCTGTTTAGTGCCGCTGCTTGTCATAGGATTCATATGCTGGACTGTGATACTTATAAAGAAGATCCTCGGAACCGGAGCTCTCTCATATCTTTACAGATCATTCAGAAATCTCTTTATACTGATACTGATCGGGGCGATCAGTTATCAGGCAATGCACGGGTTCAATTACAAAAGGACACATGTTTATACAGCGTTGCAGCTGGGCAGTGAAGAGCTGGATTTTGAAGATTACTGTAATGCTCTCAGGTGGGCATATAACGGAATGATCGAAGCAAGAAAAAAATTGGGTGAGGATTATAACGGTGTGGCTCATATGAATGAGAGTTTTGAGAATTCCGCAGTATATGCGAATTCACTTCTGAATTCATTCTGTGATCAGTATGGAGTTCCGTTAAGTCACAATTATGTGCGTGCCAAACCCGTATCAATGAGTCATTACTGGAGTTATACACATATAGTCGGTATGTACGACCCATTTCTCGCCGAAGTAAACGTTAATACAGATTATATGAACATAGAAGAATATCCGGTTACCTTATGCCATGAGCTTTGCCATGCGAAAGGATATGCCAGTGAGACAGACTGCAACACGCTGGCGACTCTGGCCTGCTGCAGATCTGCGAGAGCGGATTTCAGATATGCGGGTTACTCCGAGATATTCTGGAATCTTTATGTCGTAGCAGAACAGATAGCAGAGGCAACCGGAGAGGTTGTTCCGCAATTTGCCTCTTCTTCGGATATGGAGCCTGTATTCAGGGATATGAGGGCAACATCACTTTATTGGAAGCAGATAGATGATGAGGTTGCTTCACTCAAGGAGAGACTCGGGATCGATATCACTGAGACAAGTGATATGGTAAACGATACTTTCTTAAAGTCCAATGGTGAATCCGGGCTGGATTCCTACCGTGTGCCGGACAGTGTTTATGTAAGATTCTATCTTAAGTATGAAGGCGGTCAGGATGTTTGAAGTTATCCTTAAAGGTCACGATAAGTATTATGGCATATCTGATGTGGTCAGAATGTTTTTCGGTGTTCCTGAGGAATTGAAGGAAGAAGGAAAGGTCATTGCTCCGGACGGTCCGGATATCAGACTTGTTAATGAACTGCTTCCTGACGGAAGGTCTGTCACATTTTTTGAAGGCAAAGCTTATGAATATGAGGGCGGACTGTTAGAGCCGGGCCGTGAGATCAAGAGATCGCTCTATATGGCTTTAAGTGATATAACCTCGAAAAGAATGCCGTGGGGCTGCCTTACAGGAATAAGACCGACACTGGTCGCATGTGAGGAGGAAAGCGCGAAAGATCTGGAAGAGAAATACTTCGTAAGATCTGACAAGGCGCAGCTGGCGTTCGAGACATCGAGGGAAGAACAGAGGATCCTTACTAAAGTGCCTGAAAACAGTTTATGTATCTATGTGGGGATTCCGTTTTGTCCTTCAAGATGTGAATACTGTTCATTTGTGTCCTCGGACATCTCATGCCATATGGACAGGCTGGTAAATTATGAAGCGGCGCTTGAACGTGAGATAAGGATGGTATCGCCATCTGTGAGAAGACCCATTTCGGCTGTTTATGTCGGCGGCGGTACTCCCACAGTTTTGGAAGAGAAAGAATTCGGTTCGCTTCTTGACTGCATCTATACAAATCTCAATATCACTCCAGGATGCGAGGTCACCGTGGAAGCGGGACGTCCCGATACGATCACGGACGGAAAACTTGCGGCGATGAGGGAGCACGGTATCACGAGAATATGCATCAATCCCCAGACAATGAGATCTGATACTTTGCTCAGACTGGGCAGAAAACATACGGCGGAAGATACTGTAAGGGTATATAAAAAAGCAGTTGATATGGGCTTTGATCTGATAAATATGGATCTGATAGCCGGACTCCCTTATGAGGATACTGATGAACATGTTGATTCGACTAAGAAGCTCATAGAACTTGCGCCTGCGAACATTACGGTTCATACACTTTATAAGAAGAGACGCGCAAGGATAACCAGGGAACAGGTAATGGATACCGGCAGACCGGGCACAGGACTTGATGAGTGCGTCGCAAAAAGTTACGATCTGCTCCGTGAGGCAGGATACCATCCGTATTATATGTACAGGCAAAAGGATACAGGACACGGACTGGAAAACACCGGATTTGCACGCGGTGATACCGGAAGCCTATATAATGTTGCTATGATGAGTGACTGCAGGGACGTGTTATCGTTCGGAGCGGGCGGAATGAGCAAACGCTGCTTCAGGCAGGAGGGTGAGCTTTTTAAGCACAGGGTCGAGAGGTGTCCTACCATTAAAGATGCACTGACCTATATAGAAAGAACAGAAGAAATGGCCGCGAAGAAGATAGATTTCTTTGCTTAACCTGAGAATGTCAGGACAGGTGTGCGGGAGGAAATGATGAAAAAACAGGCTTATCTTAAGACGATCGGTATTCTTTATCTTTCTGTTGTATTGCTGGCAATGTCTGTCGCGCTTTTCATTCATTCCGTATTCCGTTTCAATCTCGGTTTGGCAGCATTGATAATTTTTGTTCTGGCAATACCGTTTTCCTTTATCGGTTTTAAGCTCCTTATGGCGAGGGAAAAGAATAAACCGTACGTAAAACTGCATAAAGAGTGCAGGGAAGAATTATATAAGAACGGTTATTCTGAAAAGTTTTTCGAGCTGTCCGAAAAGGCAATAAATGCGCACAAGAACGGTGAAAAGATAAACAGCGTATATCTTAAGGATTTTGTTCTTTTCTCTGTGGATTACTACAACGCGACAGAGCAGTATGATAAGGCGCTTTCTTATATCATGCTGCTTAACGAGAACAGTTTCACTGCCAGGGATACACGCTTTATAGATTATGGTATGTCTGCATTAATGTATTACGGTTGTCTGATCGAGACTTACCGCGGACTGAAGGATAAGGAGAATGCCATAAAGGTGATAGAACGCGCCAAGCCACTGCTTGACGGAGAATTCAAGGCGGAAGTCCTGGAGATGTCAGCATATACGATCTACTACAACTACTATATGCTCATCGAAAACTATGAGCGTGCACAGGAATATCTCGGCAAGCTGCTGGCTTTTAATTCTCCTGAAGCTGACAGGTACTTCCCGAAGTATTATCTGGAAGCGGAATATGACTTATATCTTGGAAAGAGAGAGGATGCGGTAAGCGCCCTGAGAAAGATGGAGCCTCTCCTTGAAGGGGAATCAAAGACGCTTTTATGTTTCTTTTATTCAAGATATGCGGAGAGACTGGGTCTCAAGGAAATAGCGACACAGGATAAATAAAGAAGAGGGCAGTCTCATTTTTGAGACAACCCTCATTTTGAATAATGGTCGAGGTGACAGGATTCGAACCTGCGACCCCATGCTCCCAAAGCACGTACGCTACCAACTGCGCTACACCTCGGTTCTTACGGCGGTTATTATATCTGTTTTGCGGAGTATCTGCAAATTAAGGAAAACTGAAGATGTTTTATCAGGCGTTTTATATCTCAATATACCGTTAACTAAAAATGTTATAATTTCTGACAGAGGGTCATTTTGACCAGGCGTATTGTTTTGGATTTACAGGAGTGTTATGGATACAGCCAGATCTGTCGGAAAAACCGGTATTTTTCAAAAGAAAAACACCTGGAGGATCATATTCGGGATCCTTCTCTTACTGCTTACAATTCTGGTGGTATCTCCGGCTTTTCAAAACGATACTTACTATATCATCAAGCTTGGTGAGCAGTTTCTCGACAGCGGTCTGGACCGCAGCGATCATTGGGCGTGGTCGGCACAGCTCATAAATACTTACCCTCATTTTCTGCTTAACATCATTTTCGCGCTCCTATACAGGGCATTTGGATTTACGGGTGTCTATGTGTTTGTTGTTGCCGCGGGATATGCATTCGCATTAAGTCTCTACCATATGACGGAGAAAATATATGACAAGGCTGTTGATGAAAAGAACACCTCGCTTTATCCTTTTGTCGGCATTATCGTTTGCGTCATAGTAATTATCACTTTCCAGTGGTTTATCATAGCAAGACCGCAGCTGCTTACATTTCTGCTGTGGCTTTGGGAAGCCTGGTTCATAATGTGTTTCCTGCACACGGGCAAAAATCGGTATGGTGCGGCGATCATGATCATTGCATGGCTTTGCGCGCTTATCCATGCGACAGCCTGGTACTTTACTTTTGTGCTTTTTATACCTTTTATGGCAGCTGTCTATATCACCAGGTTTGTAAAGTTCCTTTCTTCGCGCGGAATAAATGTGGACAGATTTTTGCAGGGCGAGAGATTTATACTTTCAGGTGAAGCCGAGTGTAAAAATGTAAAGAAACTCTGGATCGTTTTACCATTGTCATATGCAACAGGACTTCTCACTCCGACAAGACTTTGCTACACTTCGATCATTAAGGCTTCTTCGGGCAATACGGTCATTTATATCACGGAACACAAGCCTTTGGTACTCTATGATCTGAAATGGGTCCTTGCCGGGGTTTTGCTTTTCATGGTACTGTTTATTTTCTTCCGGGTAAAGTGCCGCCTTGATCTCCTTTTCCTGTTTGGCGGAACTTTTCTTATGGCTCTCAGTTCGAACCGTCATGTTGCTTTATTTGTGTTTCTGGGATGGTCTGCTCTGTATTATGTTTTATTCGGAGCGCTGAAATACATACCTTTGAATTTCCGGGAAAGCATTCAAAAAACAGTTATTCCATATCTTGCGGTTTTGGCACTTGCAGTACTGGGATTGGCAAATAACAATCTGCATGATTTCAGTTATTACAATCCTGCCTTTGTCTCGGATGAAGCCATAGACTTCCTTAAGGAAAACTATGATGTTCAGGAACTGAGACTGTATAACGATTATACATACGGTGCTTATATGCTCTTCAGAGATATGCCGGTTTTTATAGATTCCCGTGTAAATGAATATACCAAGGAATTCGATCCGTCTCTTGAACGCGATGTGTTCAACGATTATATGTCTGTTATGAAGCTGAAAAACAACTGGCAGGATGTTATTGCTTATTATGATTTTGACGGTTTCTATATTCAAAAAGGCAAGGAACTGGAAAACGCCTTATCGGTGGATCCGGATTATGAACCGGTTTGGGAGAACGATTGGATGATCATATTTATGAAAGCTGATAATACTTGATGATCCGGTTTTAAACGGAACTTTCGAGACAAACAAAAAGGGTTGCCTCAAAGAGACAACCCTTTAAAAACTGAAATAAATAATTACTTAACGATCTTGATCTTCTCGCCGATAACAGGGATCGTGAAGTACTGATTCTTGCAAGCAGCGATGATGCCCATGACTGCGCAGATGATTCCGCAAACCCAGCCTACAAAGGGAATGCACTCCATAATGGAAATGATGATACCGTTATTAACGTGGCTCTTTACGTAAGGTGATTCCTTCTCGGGTCTGATCAAAAGACCTAAGAGCCAGAGAATTCCTACGTAAGCGAGGATTGAGAACAACTTGGCGTTCTGGGGAAGCTG
>CACYRM010000086.1 GCA_902776845.1 Oscillospiraceae bacterium | reverse complement strand
AATGCTTTTCTCATATTATTCTCCCTGCAGTTCAGTCTTATATTCCGTTGTATCTCTTCCTGCGTGATACAAAGAACCATATTCCGATGATCACGGAAGAGACCGAAGCGATAACATTACCTGCAACGGAATAAGAAGGAATGATCCCGCCGGTCATAGGACGGAAATGAACCGTTATTGTCTGATCTTCATCAGAAAGATCCTCATGTACTGCTACGAGTATCTCGCCTGTCCTTACGGCACTGCTTATCTCATCATCCGATGCGACATCATAGATCTTCTCGAAAACAACTATCCTGTCGCCTTCAGCCAGTCCCTCTGTTGAGAATGTAATATCGACCTTTATCTCCCCGTCCGGCGCAGCAGGAACAAAACTCACGGTGCTCATAACAGGTTTGCTGTCAGCCAGAATCTGAGATCCGTCAGACTTGAAGATCGTGGCTTCTGCTCTGTAAGTCCTGCCCGTCTCGAATCCTGAATATACGATTCTGTCGGTTATGGTTATATCAGTAACTTCGGCAGTGCCGAGCCATATCTCTTTTGCATTCAGAACTGTCGCCTCAGTGCCGGCGGAAGGTCTTCTTACCGTCTGGTCCTCATCCTTCAGATCGGCATGAACAGCGATCCTTGCGCCTGATGTTTTCTCATACAGTTCTTCAAAGACGACAAGGGATGTCTTTTCGAACGGAACAATAACATCAGTAAATCCTACGATAACTTCACCGTCCGATGCCAAAGCCGTGAACTCGAAAGTCGTTGTGTAAGTATTTCCGTATCTGTCTGTGTAAATACTTCCGGCATCGGCATTGTAAAGTGTTCCTATAAGATAATACGTCTCGCCGACATTAAGATTTGTGTATGAGACAACATCGTTGACAGACACCTTCTCTTCATAAGTAAGAACATGTGTACCTGTACCGGCATCCGTTGCTGTAGTGCGGATATCGGGAACGCGCCTCTCAACCGTCTGATCCTTATCGTTAAGATCCGCATGAGATGCGATCTTGTTTTCAGTCCCGTGCTCATAAAGGTTCTCAAAAACGACCAGAACGGTCTTTTCGTAAGGAACAAGCACATCTGCGAACAGCACTTCCACATTACCGTCAGAGGTGAGCGGAGTGAATACAACAGACTTTGAATAACTGTTTCCTTCAGGATCCTTATAAACCTCTCCTGTTGAAGAATCGTACAGAGTGCCTGTTACGATGTATTCTTCGCCCGCATTAAGGTTTCTATACATAACGTTGTCAGTTATTGACACCCTTTCCCTGTAAGACAGAAAATGCGTTCCGGTATCGGCATCAGCCGCAGCAGTACTGATCAAGGGTACCCTTCTTTCCACTGACTGACCTTTGTAATTGATATCCTCGTGTGCTGCGATCAGAGCTTCGTTGCTCTTCTCATATAACCGCTCGAAAACAACTACTGTTTTGCCTTCAGAAGGAACCTCAACGTCTTCAAAAGGAACTGTGACCTGACCGTCATTTCCGTCAGGTCTGAACACCACTGATCCTGAATATGTTTTACCTTCACTGTCTTTATAGACATCTCCGGTATCGGCATCATATAAGGTGCCCGTTATCATATATTCTTCACCGGCTACCAGGTTCTTATAAACAACGTTATCGTTGATGGCAACCTTATCCTTATAAGAAGAGAAATGCGTTCCGGTATCGGCATCAACAGCCGTAGTACTGATCTCAGGTCTTCTCACCGTCTGATCCTCATCAGAAAGATCAGCATGTGAAGCAATCTTCATATCTGTAGTCTTCTCGTACAGGTCCTCGAAAACAACTATCGTTGTTTTTTCATAAGGAATAAGAACTCCTGTGAATGTTATCTCCACAGACCCGTCGGGTTCAGCGGCAGTGAAATCAACCGTTTTAGTGTATGTGTTTCCTTTACTGTCCGTATACACCCTGCCGGTATCCGCGTCATAAAGAATACCGGTAACGTAATAGACTTCACCCGGATTGAGATTCGTGTATCTGACCGTATCTCTTATTGAAACTTTCTCTTCCAGGGCAAGCGTATGTGATCCGGTAACCGTATCCTCAGCTGTTGTCCCGATCTCCGGAACACGTCTTTCAACTGTCTGGTCTTCATCGTTCAGATCCGCATGTGATGCAACAAGGGTATTGCTTTCTGTCAGATACAGTTTCTCGAAAACTACTATCTCCGTTTCCTCAAGCGGAACATATACATCTTCAAAAGACACTTCGATAACGCCGGAGGCAACTCCGTCGGTGATACCTGAGTTTGCAGCCGCCGGAGTGAATCTTACCGTCTTTGTATAAGTTCTGCCTTCAGGATCTTTATAGCGTTCTCCCGTAGCGGCATTATACAGAGACCCGCTCACCGTATACTCTTTGCCCGGAATGAGGTTTCTGTATGTAATTCTGTCAACAAGCGTTACTCGCTCCGTATATGAGAAATATTGAGTACCGGTGCCCTTATCGAATGCGGCCGTATGTATCTCAGGTCTTCTTACCGTCTGCCCCTTATCCTTCAGATCCGCATGAACGGCTATGAGATTATCAGTAGTCTTTTCATATAACTCCTCGAAAACAACGATCGTTGTCTCAGTCAAAGGAACAAATACATCTTCAAACTCAATTGTCTCGGTACCGTTCCCTTCAGGCGCAGTAAACACAACCGTCTTCTTATATGTGTTGCCTTCCGGATCCGTGTACATCTTACCTGTCGCGGCATCATACAGAGTTCCGGTCAGATAATATGTCTCGCCCGCATTAAGATTTGCATACCTCACTTCGTCTTTCAGCGATACTTTCTCTTTATACGCAAAGAAGTGTGTTCCGTTCCCGGCATCAGACGCAGTCGTTCCGATCTCCGGAACCAGTCTTTTTACAGTCTGATCCTTATCGTTCAGATCTTCATGTGATGCAATGAGCAGATCATCTTTATAAAGCTTTTCGAAAACGGTAAGCGTGATCTTTTCAACAGGAATTTGAACATCTTCAAATACCACAGTGATCTCGCCTGATGAAATCCCGTTTACCGAATCTGATCCTCCGGGAATAAACTTTATGGTCTTGGTATATGTATTCCCGTCGTCATCCTTATACAGTTCGCCGGTCTTTGCATTATATAAAGCCCCCGTAAGCACATACTCCTCTTCAGAGACCAGGCCTTCATAAGAGACGATGTCTTTTATTGTCACTTTGTCCTTGAATGATAAGTTATGTCCATCAGTG
The DNA here is from genome assembly GCA_902776845.1 of Oscillospiraceae bacterium. Classification (GTDB taxonomy): domain Bacteria; phylum Bacillota; class Clostridia; order Saccharofermentanales; family Saccharofermentanaceae; genus Saccharofermentans. Next base: position 18,321 of record CACYRM010000086.1, on the reverse strand, counting down.
TCAGCATCCACAGCCACAGTAGAGATCTTCGGGATAACCGGACTGTCCTTGAATTCCATATCAGAAGTACTGCCGGCTTCAATGCTGAATCCGTAGGATGTGCCGTCTACGAAGAACCAGCTGCCGCTGCTCAGTTCTTTTGCATAGTATTCACCTGCAGCAAGTTCTATTGTCTTATCTCCGGATCTCCATGTTCTTGAAGGTCTGATGCCTGATGCATAGACAACATCAGATACTGACCCGCCCGCGTTGAATGTAACCGTACAGGCGATCTTACCATTGGCTCTGTAATAGATACCGTATTTAGTTCCGTCCAGAGAATGAAGGCCCGTAATAAGCTGTTCCGCACCATCCGCCGACTTTGACGGGGCATAGAATCCGACCAGCGCAGGCTCATTCATTACTACTTCGCTTTCAGAAGCAATGTTATAAAATGAAGAATTCCCGATGATTCCGTTTACTGCTTTTCCTCCGTCTTCAACTATGTAGAAAACGGCCGGATCGTTTACAGCAGAATAACCGTCCGGAGCTTTGATCTCGGTTACGCGGTAAGTGCCAAGAGGCAGTCCTCCGGTGGAACTGAAACTCTTAAAGTACCCGCTTGTATCAGCGGCAGATATAGTGTCGATACTTATATCAGTCCTTCCGCATAGTTCCGCCGCTTCCAAGCCTGTAAGTTCAACAGTTACCTTCGGAACAATACCATTCAGTCTGTCAATATCAGAATCTGAAACAACATCAGTTCTGTCATAATAATCCAGCCTGAAAACAGCTCCGTCTAAACACCTGTCAGTTACCTTGTTCCAACCGCTTGGATCCTGCTTGATGATGCTCCATTCTATCTGATCATAAACAGGAGCATCACTGAGTTTTATATAATAAACTCCACCCGAATAATATGCCGTAACATCATTATCGATCGAGACAACGCCCGAATCATCAACTGTGACTTTATAGATTTTTTCATCAAGCTGATAACCACGTCCGGCAGTAATCTCTTTAAGATAATAAGTCATTCCGTATGCCGTTATAAACTTTGCGGATGCTTTTCCGTCAGTCCCGACTGTAAAGACAGTCAGTTCATTTGTATTGGAACCGGCATCATCAGCAGTCACATATAATGCATACGACGTTCCGGCAAGCGAATAACAGCTGTTGCCGTTTGTCATAGCCATATCAGCTGACACCTTGGTTATGCTTATCTGTGCAGTCTTTGGCTGATCCTTAACGCTGATCAGGATAGGATCCCCGTTATTAACAGACGCCATTCCTGAACCTGAATAAGCAGTTACTGTTGCCTCAGCATTATGATCTATAGTGATCTTATAAACTGATGTATCCAGTTCATATCCCTTTGCTGCTGCAGTCTCCTTCAGATAATATGTTTTTCCGCATGTTACGTTTACAGTCCTGTCGACCGTTCCGTCACTTTGCAGGGTGAAAGAACCGGAAATACTTGAGAAATCCTCATCAGCAGAAAGAACGTACTCTGCATCAGTGAGATCATATGCTTTGTTGCCGTCAGTTATTCCGGGTTCTGCAGATGTTTTTGTCAGGCTCAGCTGAACCGTCACGCTGTTAGTCGCGGTAAATGAATATGTTTGTCCGTATTCTGCTTCGAAATTCAGATAGAAATATTCATCTTTGAACTGTTTCCATCCCGACGGACAGTTCAATGTTCTTCCGCAGAATACCCTGCAGCAATATCAGACCAGACCACCGGTGTCAAAGAAGTTGCCGAAGCATCTGAAGGCACAGTTGCAGAGCCTGAAGCAACCTTCTTATTGGCGGTCATATCCCACAGTTCGAAATCATAAGTCTGACCTGCAAGCAGAGACGCATTAGTTCCGAGCTTTTTCATAAGACTTATTCTTGCAGTCATCGGAACGTCAGTAACTTTAACGGTCTTTACAATGCCACTGTTATCGGCTGCCGCTCCGTTGTTAACAGTTATCTTTCCGTCAAACCCGACAGTAACTTTATAAGTATTCTTATCGAGTTCAAATCCTTTTCCGGCTTTAGTTTCCTTCAGATAATATGTCTTTCCGTAAGCAGTCGTGTACGACGTATCTGTTGTGCCGTCACTCTTCATGACGAATGTGCACACTTTTCCTGTACAATCCTGATCTGAATAAAGCCCGTATGTTGTTCCCGCCAGATCGTAAACACTGTTTGGCATACTTCCGCTGACCAAAGGATCAGAAGAACCCTTGGCTATGCTGATCTTTGTTGTCTTTGGCTGATCCTTAACGCTGATCAGTATGGGATCACCATTCTTAACAACTGCCCTGCCTGAACCTGAATATGTGCTTACATCAGCATCCGCATCAGGTCCTATAACGATCTTATAAACTGAAGTATCCAGTTCATATCCGGTTGCTGCAACAATCTCCTTCAGATAATATGTTGTTCCGCATGTTACGTTTACTGTCCTGTCTGCCGTCCCGTCACTTCGCAAGGTGAATGAACCGGCTGTGCCTGAGAAATCGGATGCTGTTGACAGCACATATTTTGCGCCTGAGAGATCATAAGCTTTGTTGCCGTCAGTTATTCCGGGTTCTGCAGATGATTTAGTCAGGCTCAGCTGAACCGTCGTACTGTTAGTTGCTGTGAATGTATATATCTGTCCATAATCTGTGCTGAAATCAAAATAGAAGTATTCCCCATTGTACCTTTTCCATAGAATACCCTGCAGCAATATCAGACCAGACCACCGGTGTCAAAGAAGTTGCCGAAGCATCTGAAGGCACAGTTGCAGAGCCTGAAGCAACCTTCTTATTTGCAGTCATATCCCACAGTTCGAAATCATAAGTCTGACCTGCAAGCAGTGACGCATTAGTCCCGAGTTTTTTTACAAGACTGAATCTTGCGGGCATCGGAACATCGGTAGCTTTAACGATCATTACAGTACCGCTGTTATCTGTTTTCGCGCCGTTGTTAACGGTTACTTTCCCGTCAGAACCTACAGTAACGGTATATGTCTTCTTTTCGAGTTCAAATCCTTTTCCGGCTTTTGTCTCCTTAAGATAATATGTCTTTCCGTATGCTGTCGTGTATGATGTATCCGTTGTGCCGTCACTCTTCATGACGAATGTGCATACTTTTCCTGTACAGTCCTTGTTTGAATACAACTCGTAAGTTGCTCCGGCAAGATTGTAAACACTGTTTGGAATATTTCCGCTGACCGAAGGATCAGAAGAACTCTTGGCTATGCTGATCTTTGCTGTCTTTGGCTGATCCTTAACGTTGATCAGGATGGGATCGCCGTTCTTAACGGCTGCTTTTCCTGAACCGGAATATGTACTTACAGTTGCCTTGGCATCTGAATCAATAACTATCTTATAGACTGATTTATCCAGGTAATATCCCTTTCCGGCAGCGGTTTCTTTCAAGTAATATGTGACACCTCTTTCGACAGTCAGAACCGTATCCGACGTTCCGTCTGCCTTCACGGTGAATGATCCTGTAATATCCTTAGCCGCAAAGCCGGCATCCGTTGCCAGCACATATTTTGCACCGGCAAGACTGTAACTGTTATTGCCGCCGGTAATGCCCGTATCAGAAGATGCTTTTGTAATGCTTAACTGAACAGAAGTATTATTAACGGCCGTGAAAGTATGTGTTGTATCAGCGACAGCTGTAAAAGTCTTATAGAAATATCCGTTCCCGTTAAGCCAGCCGTCAGGACATACCATTTCTCTTCCGTTAATGATTACCGTGGTCTCTCTGATCTCATAAACATGACCTGGAATGATATAAAGATCATTGTTTTTATCCGCCCTGTATCCGGTCCTGATATCTGTCCATACAACAGATACTGAATCAGAATCCGATGCGCCTGCAGGAACCGTTGCTGTTCCGGTTGCTGCCTGAACACCGGAAGTCTTATCCAGGAGGACAAAATCATAAGTCTGTCCTTTAAGAAGCTCAGATACAGTTCCTATCTTTTTGACAACATTCAATTTCGCGCTCTTAACATAATTTTTTGCGTCGAAATGATAAGCCCTGCCTTCCTCAGCCGTGAAAGAACGGTAGAAACAGGTCTTTCCGTGAACAGTACCCTTATTCCATCCTGAAGGGGTCTCAAGTGATCTTCCGTTAACCGTCATGGTCGTCTCCATGACCTGATATTCATGACCCGGAATGATCACTATCCGGTTACCCGAAGCTATGGAATAACCGCCGGCAATACCGGACCATCTTACAGGCACGGAGGACGATGCATTTGCATCCTTCGGCAGGACCGCGGAACCTTCAGCCACACGGACATTTGCAGTGTTATCCCAGAGCTCAAAGCTGTATGTCTGACCGGCCAGAAAATAGTAGTTCTCACCCAGTTTCTTATCAAGACGGAACACCGCTTTGTCCGGTGAATCCTTAACATGGATAATATCGACCGCGTCATCAGTAACTGTAACTTTGTCCGGATCTTCCGAGGCGAATTTACCGCTGGTATCCATTACGCCTGCAGAGACAGAACCATCAGAAACTATCCGGATCTGATAGACAGTATCATCCAGCCTGTATCCTGCTGCGGCCTGTGATTCCTTAAGGTAGAAGGTGACAGCTGAATTCCCGCTCCTAGTGGCCTGGTAGACAGTATCAGTGGTACCGTCATCATTCAGAACGAATACAGCCAGTTCATTTTGAAGTTCAAAGCCTGTTTTTCCGTTGTTTTGAACAAGTCTCTGGTAAAGAGTATATGTTGTCCCTTCAAAACCCGGATAACCTGAATCCGTTACGCTGTCCGGGGACTTTTCGACCGTGATGCTGATATCTGAAGGCACCGGACTCTTTGTAACATTACCTCTGGCCATTATCTGGAAAGTAGCATTATTGATAATCTTTCCGTAAGTGTTGCTCCACACTCCGTCTTCACCGAATTCCCGGCAACGGTAGAACTCACACCACCAGCCGGAAAGAGTATAGCCCTGAACCGTTGTCTCACCGTTGCGGACACCCATAATGTAGCTCAGATAACCGTTAAGCAGAGGAATCAGGGCTTCAGGAGTGGAATCCGGCCAGCTGCCATCGGAACTGTAAGCCTTGCAGCATACCAGATGAGTGATGACATACATAGCCTTCTTTATCTCAGCATTGTTCTTGTTCCTGATGATGTCAGATGTATCGTTATCTTTCCACCACTTAACACCCAAACTGTAAAGCGATCCTGACGGGCCGAACGCGCAGGCGGCCTGAGTCTGCTTTATCCATTCAGACGAATCCCCGTTATATGTTTCATCAGGAGATGTCCCGTCTCTCCAGTCTTTCATGCCGTAGTCATTATCAGACGGGGCTTCCTTTGTATCTTCCACACAATAGAGGATGTGGCTGTCCATCGTTGATGAATCAGCATCGGAAAACACTCCGACATACTTTTCGGAAGCCGAGACAAAAAGATCCGGCAGCCAGTACGCATCCGGTTCATATACGGTAATTTTCTGATCGTGTACATCATCCGTCACGAATACAGGAAACTCATCATCTGCTTTCATGATCAGGTGATACTGTTCATCGAAAAATGATGAGTCAAAGTATTCTGTTGGAAGCTCGTCTTCCCTTCCGTCAATTATCACGCCGAGCGCTGTTGAAGCCGCTTCCGAGGTCGATCCGGCTTTCACATAGTAATCCACGCTGTCACCGTAATTGGATGTCTCATTTAATGTACAGTCATCATTAAGCGAACCTACAGTGATAACACCGTCTATACCGGCAGGAAGATACCCCGATGCATCGCTTCCGTTATTGCCTGCTGAAGCGACTACTACAGCTTTTGTATTTCCGATGAGGGTCTTAAAGGCATCGTAATTCCCGTAATCCCTGATCGATACAGCCATAAGGATATAATCAACACCTAATTCCTCCGCCATCTGGACAGCGGCATAAACATCAGACATATTACCCCTGCCGTTATCTCCTATGGCTTTTATCGAAATGATATATGCATTACCGGTCTCTTTAAGGATGTATGATGACAGCATAGTCCCGTGTCCGTTATGGTCCTCCGCATCATCTCCTGTCACTGTATATTTCTCGCCTGCGAGGTCAGAGCCCGTATCGATAACCGCAACCCTTACGGAAGCATCAGGAGCCATCATGTAGGCACCAGGCAGCTCATCATTATCACCGCATATACTGACCATTCCGTCTTCGGCATACTCACAACCCATATCAGAGAGTGACTTTACGGCAGCAGCATAATGCTCATCATCCTCAAATCCGAGTATGTATGTGCCATCGTAATATATTCCGTAAGACACCTTCAGGACAGACAGGTCTTCTGCTGTATCAACAATGATCCTTTCACAATCCGGGAAGTCAGATATCAACTTAAAATATTCTTCGGATGTCGCAGCCTCTATTATGATGCCGCTTTCACCGGACAGTTCCGCAGGTATGGTGTCCCCGGTCTCAACATTCTCCATTGTCACATCTGTTGCATTTGTTTCATCAGTCTCATTTATCTGTTCAGTTTCCTGTATTTCGTCTGTTATGACTTTTTCTTTCCAGCCTTCATTCTCTTCAGTGTCTCTTTTCGCTTCAATATCCCAGGACACTTCAGACCGGGGCCCTTCCGAAGTAAGACCGGTATCTCCAAGGTCTTCATCCGCTGTTACTATGAAGGATTTCTGAAGAGGACTTATTACCATTAAGAAAGCTGTCATAAAGGCTATTGCTTTATTTCCGATATTCATGTCCGTTTCCTTTCTTTATAAGTATCTCCGCATAAAACAAAACCCCGGCTTTTCCGCCGGGGACTATATTCTCTTAAGAAGCTTCATTCTCCTGTTCCTTTACCCTGTTAAGTGATCCGTCCACGATACTGTATCTGTAGATACTGTCGGAAAGCCTTTCAGACACCCTGACATGATCATGATTAGTCTGCCTCACAAGCTCCATCAGTTTTGAACTCTCCTTAAAAGTATCAGTCGAAAGGATCACAAGATCGTGGACTGAAGAAGGAAGAACAAAACAATCAGTCCCGATACTGTTTACGACATTTCCGATCACATCTTTGTACAAAAGAGCGTTTGCCCCGAAGAACTCGTAATCATTGCTTATTACATATACCCTTTCATTTGCAGGGATCTTATCGATATCCGGAAAGGACTCGTCAATGTCTTTATCGTCAGCTCCCCATTTGCGCATGAGCCTGCCCATGGTCTCCTCGATCCGCTCGCTCTTAAACGGAAACAGCTTCCTCGTATTCTTTTTCGCAAGCCTGTACAGGAGTTTCTCCGTAAGGCCGTCAGCCTCTGCAATATCATTCGTAATGAGGAAGCCTGATACTCCGGCAGAATCAACATTGATTATCACTCTGTACACAACAGTCAGATCCAGGAATTCCCTGTGAGGACAGAGATCGATCATGGCCTTGTTTTCCTGCGTGTTGACGACCTGGAAAACGATCTTATCTTTCAATTTCGCAAGATCGATATTTAAGATATCCTCCGGAAGGAACTTCAGTGATTCCTCAAGATAGATAGCCTGGTTCGCCATCACCTTTTCGAAAGAATCACAGTTCCTGTACTGGTCGTACATGCTCTCCATATAAAATGTGGGACTGCAGAAAGAACCCTTGTTTCCTTTCGGCTTTAACACCACACCGGTAAGGCACATATTGACCTTCGGGACCTGCCGGAGTTCAAGTTCGCAGCCTGCGTAACGTTCAGGCATATAGTCCAGGAACTCTTTCATAACTCTTTTCTTGAAGTTCTCATAACTCAACATGGTATTCAACCTCCGTGAAATAAATTTGCGCATAAAAAAACGCACCCCGAAGGATGCGTTCATTTATTTACATCATAATTTTATTCGCTTTTACAGTCTCATTCAATAGCCTAAAGTCTCAATTTCGGTACCCTAATTTGCAAATGTTACGACCGCAAAAAGCCGTCCATCCCTTATGGTTATTGAGATTGGGGCGTTTTTGGACACCGGATGATTCGAGAAAGAAAATGAAGGGCCTGCAACCAGGTCGTGATCCTCAAGAGGATAATATAATCCTTTGGTCGTTACACCCTTGACTGCGCTTCCGAAATCCCACGGGATCAGCGATACGGCTATAGGTTCATCAAAGCTGCTGACATCTATCTCAACAGAATCGTCACCACAGAGAGGATAGCAGTATGTGATGCCGTCGGTCATGGTAATCTGTCTTCCCTCACCCCTGAGTTTAAGTACCAGCTGCATATTGGCGATAACATGATCTATCCTTCCGGATACCGGAGCGATAAGGAATACATCTGAACCTTCTGTCTTGTTGAGAGCGATCTCGGTGTCGGTCCAATCCTTTTCGACAGGATAACGCTCGATAAAAACATCATGCTTTTCAATGAATTCCAGTCCTTCATCAGATATGGAATCCATGTCACCGACAACAATATCGGGAACTATATCATAACGCGCGAGGAAGTCACATCCGCCGTCACATGCGATAAGAAATGAATCTTCTGAGCCGGTAAGCTTTCTTATGAGCCCGGCAGCCTCATCTTTGAGAGGACCTCCGGTTACAATGACACTGCGCATCTTTTTAATTCTTCTACGGCTCCTGCGGGATCATTTGCGTGGAACACGCTGCTTCCTGCAACGAAGAGCCTTGCGCCCATATCGTAGATATGCTTTATATTCTCTTCCGTAACACCGCCGTCGACAGCTATGACAGTATCAGCATTCTTTCCGTCTATGGCTTTGCGGAGAGCGCTGATACGCTCATCTGAGGAATCAAGATATCCATAGGAGTATCGGGATGGACGGATATGCCTGCGCTCTTCCCTAACGCTTTGATCTGATCGATAAGCGCATCCGGATCTTCAGAACACTCAACATGGAAAGTGATATTGTCTGAACCTGCATCGGCAAAAGCTTTAACGTAGTGTTCGGGATTGGTGATCATGAGGTGCGTGAAGAACTTCATGTCAGTATATTTTCTTATCGACTGGATCACGGGGATTCCGAACGAGATATTGTTTACATAATGGCCGTCCATGACGTCGATATGAAGATAATCGGCATTCTCCACCGCCTTAATATCTCTCATAAGGTAGCCGAAATCAGCTGCCAGAATGGAAGGTGCTATCCCGATATCTTTCATTGCTTTCTCCTGTGCCTGTAATTATTCCTGTTATCGTACAGCTCCGTATAAAAGGCTGTATATCTCTCATATCTGCCCTGATCCAAAAGACCTTCAGCCAGAGTGTTCCTTACCACGCAGCCATCTTCTTTGCGGTGTGAGCAGTCGTCGAACCTGCAGCCTGTCGCGATGGCCGTGATCTCCGGGAACCCGTACAGGACATCCCTGTAATCAACGCCCTGATCCTCCAGCGAAAGCGAAGTAAACCCGGGTGTGTCGCAGATAAAACCGTCAAAGAACTCATGAAGCTCGACATGCCTTGTCGTATGTCTGCCGCGCTTTATCTTGGCGCTTACTTCACCGGTCTCCATAAGGTCAAATCCGAGAAGAGAGTTGCAAAGCGTGCTCTTCCCCACTCCCGAAGGACCTGCGAAAGCGGCAATTCCATCACCTATTATATCCTTTAGGTCATTTTTGGTAATAGGCTTTTGCGGTGAAGATACAAGAACTTCGTAACCCGCCTTAGTATAAACTGAACAAAGCCTTTCCGAGTCACTTCCGTTGAGATCGCTTTTCGTGAAAATAATGACAGGCTTTATGTCCCTTAAGGAACATACAAGCAGCATCTTATCGAGCAACGTAAGGTCCGGAGCAGGCTCAGTTACCGAGAACGTTAGAAGCATTACAGACAGGTTCGCGACCGGCGGTCTCGCAATAAAGCTCGACCTGTCGGCAATATCCGTGATCACATATTCAACATCAGGATCACCCGAAGGTATTATTGTGACTTTATCACCGATGGCAGGCTTTATTCCTTTGAGCCTGAACTGCCCTCTGGCGGCACAAAGACCGTATTTATATATGCCGTTAACCTCGAAGCGGACGGTATATATACCGCCCACTCCCTTGATTATTATTCCTCGAAAAGATTCCGGTTCCGCCATCTGCTGTCAGCCGTTAACCCGGATTACGGGGATTATCGGTGCCGAAAGGTCCATCAGTCGGTTCCGTAGGATCAGATGGCTGGGGGGCAGTCGGTTCCGGCGGTACCGGAGTAGGCGGCGTTGACTCCGTCGGTATCGGTGTATTCGTCGGAAGCGCTGAGAATACAGCCGTAAATGTCGTAGATTCCTTAACCACAAATGTGTATGTATTCGACAAAGCTATCTGGTTTCCGTACTGGTCGAGCCAGCAGTCGAACTTGAAGCCCGATGCCGGAGTTGCGGTAAGCGTTACCTGTGTTCCGAGATCGTACTTGCCGCCGCCTGATACCATTCCGCTGCCGTTGAGCAATACGGTGATCTCAGCCTGCGGAGGTGTCGGAGTAGGCGTTCCGCCGTTCTGGTAATCCTCGTGAGTTCCGACATAGAGCTTAACGGTGGATTTCCTTGCGACAGTGGTGCCGGATACGGGGTTGGTAAGGATTACATACTGCTGGCTTGCGGGAAGAGCAAGAACCTCAGGTGAGCCTTCAACCGTATAATTCAGGTTGTTTTCACGGAGGATATCAGCTGCGTCAGAGACATTCTTGCCTACTACGTCAGGAACGATGCTGGATGTGGGCTCCGTAGCGTAAACGATGATGATAGTATCGCCTCTTAATACCTGCGTGTTAGCCTCAGGCTCTGTTCTGATAACGAGTCCGGGTTCAACAGAATCCGAAGGTTCGGGACGCAGGGAGAACTTGAGTCCGAGATTCTGAAGTGACTTATAGCAGTTCTCGTAATTGGTATTCGAGTAATCCTGGAGAATGATGTATTCATCAGCGGAAGATACCGTAATGACCAGGTTGCTGAGTTTGTTTGTCGTCGATATTACAACACCCTGCTGGATGCTCTGAGCGATAACGATACCGGGGTCGTAAGCATCAGTTACCCTGTACTCGACAGAGTAATAGACCTGTGCGGCTTCGAGCTTCTTTATTACCTCATCAGCTGTGAGACCGACATAGTTCTCGACTTCATAATCGGTATTCTGCTCAATCTTAGTGGCATTTCCGACCGCTCTTACGACAAGTATTCCGATACCGATAAGAACGCCGATGATAACAACGACTATGAGCGCGAGAAGGATATTATCCCTGAATCTTGAGATACGTCTTGATTCAGCGCTCTTCTCGATCTCGGAGATCTTCTCGTATTCAGGATCCTGTCTGAAGGAGATATTGGCATCCGTGCTCGTGCTCTTTTCGGGAACATTCGTTATGACACCGTAGATACCGTTCGGGTCAACAAGGAGCGAATCAAGTTCGGTCACGAGCTGGCGCATATTCTGATAGCGTCTCTCGGGAGACTTCTGCATACATTTCGCGATAATGGAATCAAGACCCTTCGGAATACCCTGCATAAGCGATGAAGGCACGGGAGGTGTCTCCTGGAGATGCTTGACGGCGATAGCAACGTTTGAATCCCCGTCGAAAGGAAGTCTTCCCGTTACCATCTCGAAAAGCGAGACGCCGAGGGAATAAACATCTGACTGAGGGCCGACATTGCCGCCTCTTGCCTGTTCGGGCGAAAAATAATGAACAGAGCCCATCTGAACGCCTGTCATTGTTATAGTCGTTGATGAGGCCGCACGCGCAATACCGAAGTCTGTTATCTTAGCCACACGGTCACGTGAAATGAGTATATTCTGGGGCTTGATATCCCTGTGAACTATTCCGTTCTGATGGGCATAATCAAGCGCAAGACCTATCTGGATAACGATTGGGACCGCATTGCGCCAGTCCAGATGTCCGTTCTGGTTGATAAGGTCTTTTACCGTTATACCTTCGATATATTCCTGAACGATATATCTGAAATTGCCTTCATGTCCTACACCGTATACCTTTACGATATTTGCATGGTTAAGTGAAGCTACGGACTTTGCTTCAGCGTCAAATCTTCTGATGAACTCCTCATCTGACGAGAACTCGGGCTTTAAGATCTTTATGGCGACATTAGCGCCTGTATTCATATCGATTCCGAGATATACGTTAGCCATACCGCCTGAGCCGATGAGCTTGACGATCCTGTACTTATTCGCAAATATCATGCCCTCAGGGCCGTGAACCTGATTTGCCATACTTCCCCCTATAATTCGGCGACGGGCTCTGCCCTGCCGATCATAACCGTTATATTATCGCTGCTCCCGCCTTCGAGAGCCTTGTTTATCAGTTTCCCGCAAATGCCTTCAAGGTTATTGCGTTCTACGGCGCAGGCCTTAAACTGTTCATTGCTCATAAAGGAATAAAGCCCGTCTGAGCACAGAAAGACCAGATCACCGTAACTTATATTATAACTGTAAATGTCAGGATTGAGATACTGATTCTCTCCAAGCACCATTAACAGCCTGTTTCTTCCGGGATGATGTTTTGCGTCATCCTCCGTAAGAAGTCCCTTTCTGACCAGATTACCTGCCTGATTATGATCTTCGGTAAGCTTGATGAGTTCGTTTCCATGAAGCAGATAGCCTCTGGTATCTCCTATATGGGCAACAGTCAGTTCCGTGCCCTTAAGTATCGCCGCTGTAAGCGTTGTGCACATTCCCATGCGTTCCCTGTGTTCCAGGCAGTCATGGAGGATCCTGATATTGACTTTGTTGTAAACAGTCTTGAGATAAGAAGGCAGGTCTTCCCTGTCCTTAACGAAAGGAAGGCTCTCTTTTAACTCCTTCATGACCGATTCGACAGCAATCCTGCTCGCGATCTCTCCGCAGGCTTCTCCGCCTACGCCGTCCGCAACAGCCATGCAAAGACAGTTGCCGACCATCTCAGCGGCAAAACTGTCCTCGTTCATGTCCCTTACAGGACCCTTTTCCGACATTCCGAAAGATCTCATCTCGTTCCCTCTATCGTTCCCCTTCTGAGCTGTCCGCAGGCAGCCATTATATCTGAACCCATCTCTCTTCTTATCGTGGCATTTATCCCGCCTGATTCCAGGATATCCCTGAATTGCTTTACCTTTGCAGGAGAAGCCGACTGGAATATGGTTCCGGGCACCTTATTTGCGGCAATGAGATTCACATGATAAAGACCGCCTTTTAAGAGTTTTACAAGTTCTGATGCGCACTGCGGCGTATCGTTGACTCCGGCTAGGAGGCTGTACTCGAAAGTGATCCTTCTGTTCGTAGCCTTTGTATAATCCCTGCAGGCCTTCATGAGCTGCCCGATCGAATATGCCTTTGCAACAGGCATGAGTTTCTTTCGAAGTTCATCATTAGGAGCGTGCAGAGATACTGCAAGGTTTACCTGAAGACCTTCTCTTGTAAATTCTTCGATCTTAGGCACCAGTCCGCATGTAGAAAGCGTGATATGTCTTGCGCCTAAGTTAAGACCTTCAGGGTCATTTGCAAGCTTTATGAATCCCATTACATTGTCGTAGTTATCGAAAGGCTCTCCGATTCCCATAATGACAACGCTATGGACCCTCTCGCCCAACTGTTTCTGTGTTACCGCTACCTGTGCGAGAAGCTCTCCGGCTGTAAGATTCCTGCCGAAATCGATCTTGGCAGAAGCGCAAAAAGCACAGCCCATGCGGCATCCGGCCTGCGATGAAATACAGACTGATATACCTGTCTTATACCTCATTGCAACGGTCTCAATGATGTTGCCGTCGTATAATGCATAAACGAATTTCTCAGTGCCGTCGAGTTTGGATACGAGGTGTTCCCTTAATTCGAAGCCTCCGAAAATAAAGTCCTCTTCGAGCATTGCCCTGACATTTTTCGGAACATTGGTCATGTCATCAGTCTTTACACATCCGGATGAAAGCCAGCCGTATATCTGTGAGGCACGGTATTTGGGAACGCCCCTTGTCTCACACCAAAGGGTGAGATCTTTCAGATTCAGATCAAGACAGAACTTTTCTTTCAAGATCAATCTTCCTTTCTGTCTCTTTCCATCCTGCAGATAAAGAAGCCTTCGCACTTATCAAGGTGCGGAAGGAGCGTTATCATGCCGTTAGCCGCGGACATTTCTCTTTCCTCATCCATATAGATACGTTCGGGAAGATATTTATTTATCGGCACAGTATGGAATCTCTTATGTTCGGATAAGAACAACTCGACCTGATTCTCATTCTCATCGGTATTGAGCGTGCATGTGCAATAGATAAGCGTTCCGCCGGGGCGCACCATTTTCGCCGCATGCTCAAGGATCGAATACTGCAAAGGAATAAGCTCATCAAGTTCATCATAGGAGAACTTCTCCCTGATATCGGGCTTTCTTCCCAACAGTCCCAATCCGCTGCACGGGACATCGCATAAGACGATGTCGTAAGTCCTCTTTGAATCCTTATCGTCTTTATTTATCTTAGATGCATCGGCGCAGAGTGTCTCGATAGACGTAAGTCCTAACCGCTTGCAGTTATCCCTTACCAGCTTTAGTCTTGCCTCGTTGATATCGACTGCAAGGATGCTCAGGTCGTCCCTGCACATCTGTGCCATATGGGTGGATTTGCCGCCCGGAGCGGCACAGCAGTCGAGGATCTTATCCGCAACCCTGGGGTGTGCTATATGTGAAGCGAGCATCGCGCCCTGTCCCTGGACAAACATGCCGTATTTGTTGAAACACTCAGACTTTTCAAGACCGTTAAGTCCGCCTGTTATCTCAACACAGTCAGGAATAAATCCTCCTTCGACCGCGCTGATGCCCTCATTCTTAAGTTCTTTGATAAGAGAATCACGGTCGGTCTTGTGAGCGTCAAATCTTACGGTAATATGCGCGGGTTCAAGCAGTGCCTTGCCGATCTCGAACGCGGTCTGTTTTCCAAAATCCTTCTTGAATATTCCGTAGATCTCAGGCTTTAAAGCGACCCTGATCCCGGGCTTGAACTGTTCAAGATATCTTTTGGCCTCAGGACTGTCAGCAAACTTTCTCAAAACCGCATTTACATATCCCGAAGCCTTGGGATTATATTTTTTCGCGAGCTCGACAGAAGCATCCACAGCGGCATAAGCAGGGATATTATTACCGAACTGGATCTGCCAGACGGCCATCCTTATGGCTGTCCTCGAGACCGGATCCATCAGCTCCGTTTCTTCCTTTGTAAGATGCCTTATAAGGAAATCTATCGTAAATGTATAGGTCAGCGTACCGTATAGCATGGCTCTCGCGAAATCGATCTTCCTGCCTGCTTCAGACGCGATCTTATCAGCTTTCTTTATAACGAGATTTGAATATGCATCCTTCTCATAGACCCAGTAGAGCATGAGAAAGCATAACTCCCTTTCGTTGTCGTCAGCGATTATCTTCTGAAGTTCTTTCTTCTTGTACTTGATCTCGTCAGGCATGAAACTGCTCCTATATTACCGGGCTTCCCACTGTGAAGTTATGCGCGCAGTCTGCAGCACGGAGTTTTTTGCCGCCGGGCTGCTGGAGTTCCTTGATCTTAAGGAATCCCTCACCGCACTTAACGATAAGATTCTCGCCCTTTGCCTTAACGACCGTACCGGGTTCTGAATTCTTCAGTTCATCAGGAACCATGGATTCATCAGCAACTTCAGAATCAAGGACTTTGAGTTTCTTATCTTCCTTAAGAACAAATGCACCTGGCCATGCGCTCAAAGCACGTACTCTGTTATGAATAGCATCTGCATCCTGATCCCATGTAAACTCGCCCTCTTCAGGTCTTATGGGCGGACATGCAGTTGCCAATGCCTCATCCTGCCTGATGGTGGTTAACCCGCCAGCAACCCATCTGTCGATGATATCAGGGAGCTTAGCGGCACTTGCCTCGGCAAGCCTGTTCATAAGACTCTCCGTATGCTCATTGGGATCGATCTCAACTTCAACCTTATCAATGATGTCGCCCGTATCCATACCCGCATCCATCTTCATGAAAGTAACGCCGGTTACCTTGTCGCCTTCAAGTATCGCGCGCTGAACAGGAGATGCTCCTCTTCTCGCCGGAAGAAGGCTTCCGTGGCAGTTAATGCAGCCATACCCGGGAAGATCAAGGATACTCTGCGGAAGGATCTTTCCGTAAGCTGCGGTAACGATAAGGTCTGCCTCATAAGCTTTAAGCTTTTCGAGAGCTTCTTCAGTCCTTAACGTATCGGGCTGATATACCTCGATACCGTTTTCCAGAGCCATAACTTTTACGGGAGGAGCGGTAAGGATATGCTTACGTCCAACCGGCTTATCGGGCTGGCATAATGCAAGAACGACATTGAAACCGCCGTCGATAAGAGCTTTGAGATTAGTGCCTGCGAATTCAGGCGTTCCCATGAATATTATCTTAAGTTCACGCCTGTCCAATTCTTAATCCTCACTGCTGTCTGTCTTATAGATCTTTCCGTCCACGGATTTATCGATAAAGAGAATACCGTTCAGGTGATCGTTCTCGTGGCATATGCATCTTGCAAGGAGATCATCGGCTTCAAGAACGAACTCTTCGCCGTTCCTGTCCAGTGCCTTTACTTTAATGTGTGAAGGCCTTTCAACCTCACAGGTCTTGCCGGGAACGGAAAGGCAGCCCTCGTTATCAGTCTGTGAACCTGAAGTCTCAAGGATCTCAGGGTTGATGAACTCGATGAGACCGTGTTCGTCTCCTACATCAACAATAAATACTCTTCTGAGCACGCCTACCTGGGGAGCCGCGATGCCTATTCCCCTGTTCTCAAAATACATGGTGTCAGCCATATCATCCAGGAGCTTAATTATCCTGAGACTTATCTCTTCCACAGGTCTGCTTGTCTTGCGCAGAAGCGGGTCGCCTTCAATTACCAGATTTCTTAAAGCCATTAATACTGTCTCCAATCCGAAATTTTCCTTATATATTATAATTTTTTAAATATAAATAAACAAGTTCAGGTAACCGCCCTGCTCCGGCAGCGAAAAAAGACCCGCCGTTCTTCGCAGAAAGCTTAACGGCGGGTATCAGTCTTGATCAAAAGCGGCGGAGACTTACAGATCCCAGGAACTGATATATTTCTCCTGCTCCGGAGTAAGCTTATCGATGGAGATTCCCTTAGTGGCCAGAAGGATCTCAGCCACACGGTTATCGATAACTTCGGGTGTCTGATATACATCAACAGGAAGTCTTTCCGGATTGTTCGCGATATACATCGCGGACTGGGCCTGAAGAGCAAAGCTCATGTCCATGATCTCAACAGGATGTCCGTCGCCAGATGCGAGATTTACCAGTCTTCCTTCAGCTATAACGCAGACAGTATTTCCGTTCTTAAGTTTATAGCCGATAATGTTATGGCGCAGTTCATTCTTCTCAACACAGTTATCGTTAAGATCCTTAACACTTACTTCGCAGTCGAAATGGCCCGCATTGCAGCATACGGCACCGTCTTTCATCGCATCGAAATGTCTCTGTACGATAACGTCTTTGCATCCTGTTACAGTAACGAAGAAGTCACCCAGAGGAGCTGCCTCATCCATGGTCATGACCTGATAGCCTTCCATGATAGCTTCACATGCCTTTACGGGATCGATCTCGGTAACGATGACCTTGGCACCCAGGCCCTTAGCTCTCATGGCAACGCCCCTGCCGCACATTCCGTAACCCGCAACGACGACAGTCTTTCCGGCAACGACTAGATTTGTCGTGGCCATGATGGCAGTCCATACGGATTGTCCTGTTCCGAAGCGGTTATCGAAAAGATGCTTGCATCTTGCGTCATTAACAGCGATTACAGGATAAAGAAGCTTATTCTCACCCTTTAATATCTCAAGTCTGTGAACGCCCGTAGTGGTCTCTTCGCAGCCGCCTTTGATGCCGGCAGCCATATCCTTTAATTCGGAGTGGAGGAGCAGCGCAAAATCGCCGCCGTCATCGATAACGATATCAGGCTTAAAGGCCAAGGCGCTTCTTAATCTTCCCCAATACTCCTCTTCAGAATCACCGTGGACCGCATAGACATTCATGATGTTCAGTGAAGCCAGACCGGCAGCTACGTCATCCTGTGTGGATAAGGGGTTACAGCCTGTAAGTGCCACTTCAGCGCCGCCCCTTGCGAGTGCTCTTGCGAGGCAGGCGGTTTTCGCTTCAACGTGAACGGAAACAGATATCTTAAGACCCTTGAACGGCTGTTTCTCAATAAGTTCAGCTTCTATGGCTCTTAACACCGGCATATTGCGGTATGCCCATTCGATCTTCTCAAGACCTGATTTTGCAAGACTGATGTCTTTTACTTCGTACTTGAAATTCCCCATATTATCTCCTTCATGGATTAATTCTTTTTACAAACTCTTTAACGAGCGCGCAGCTGTTTTCAGAAGCCAGAGCAGCATTATCAAGGACCTCCTGCTCAGACAG
>CACYRM010000085.1 GCA_902776845.1 Oscillospiraceae bacterium | reverse complement strand
GCAGGCCAGGGTACTGATGTCACATATATGTATCCCGGAGTAAATCTCGGTGCTTACAGAGAATTAGACGGTGTTGAACGCGTCAATGTTATCCAGGTAACAGATGCGATCATTGACTGCGGCGGTATCCGTGTAGGTGATTCGATTTCTTCTGTAAAGGCAATTCTTGGAAATCCCGATTCAGAGGATGCTTATTCGCTTTGCTATAAAGCAAGCAAGACCCAGATCCAGATCGTTACTGACGGTGTGGACAAGGTCAGCCAGATCGTATACAGAACTTTAGATTAAGCTCGAAAAAAGGCGGATTTCGAAGAATTTAAGAGAATTCTTCAAGTTTTTTGCGCAAAATCGTTGACATATCCGTATAAGGCGGTTATTATATGCAGGCTTGCTCTTGAGCAGGCCTGTTCTTTTTGCTTTTTCAAGCATACGGAATATAAAAAAGAATCAATGAATTTCAAGGAGAAAGACACATGGCTACATATGTTGCAACCAAGGATTCAATAGAAAGGAAATGGCTCGTAATCGACGCTGAGGGCATGGTCCTCGGACGTCTGGCTACAGAGGTTGCTAAGCTCTTAAGAGGTAAGCACAAGCCCACATATACTCCTTTCCTTGATACCGGAGATAATGTAATCGTAATCAACGCTTCCAAGGTAGTTCTTACCGGTAAGAAGCTCGACGAGAAGAAGTACCGTCATCATTCCGGATTCCCGGGTGGAATGAAGGAGATCGACTACCGTTCTTTGATGGCAAAGAATCCTGAGAAGGCAGTAGAGCTCGCAGTTAAGGGCATGCTCCCCAAGAATTCTCTCGGCCGTCAGATGTTCAGAAAGCTTCATGTTTATGCCGGCCCCGAGCACGAGCAGGCAGCTCAGAAGCCTGAAGTTTACACATTCTAATCGGAGGACTACTGATAATGGCAGCAAAGAAAACAAGCAGCAAAGTATATTATTACGGCACAGGCCGTCGTAAGGACGCAGTAGCAGCCGTTCGTCTTATTCCCGGAAAGGGCAAGATCACGATCAACGGTAAGGACATCGATGATTACTTCGGTCTTGATACACTGAAGCTCATCGTACGTCAGCCTCTCGCAGCTACACAGACAGAGGATAAGTTCGATGTTATCGTTAAGGCTGTAGGCGGCGGTATCTCCGGTCAGGCAAGAGAGCTACAAGGCAGTTCTCAAGGAGAGCGGATTCCTCACACGTGACGCACGTATGAAGGAAAGAAAGAAGCCGGGTCTCAAGAAGGCAAGAAAGGCTTCACAGTTCTCAAAGCGTTAATCGTCAGATTATCTCAGAACTTCAAAGACCGTTCCATTCGGAGCGGTCTTTTTTGCGAACCGTTTTTGGCAGGCATATTTTTGCTATTTATCCTCTTTGAATGTAGAATTACTACGCAAAGGAAGGATAAGGCATGATCACATTCAAGACGACATCTCCTGAACAGACTGAGTTATTTGGCAGAGAATTTGCCAAATCTCTTTGCAGCGGTGACGTAATCGCGCTGACAGGCGATCTCGGCGCGGGAAAGACATGTCTTACGAGAGGCATCGCCGACGGACTCGGTTCGACTTCGCACGTGTCCAGTCCCACCTTTACTATCGTTAATGAATACGATGGCGGAAGGCTTATGCTCTTCCATTTCGACACATACAGATTGTCGGGACCGGATGATTTTCTGATGAGCGGACTCGACGAATATTTTTACAGGGGCGGCGTATGTGTCATTGAATGGAGTGACATAATTGAAGAACTGCTGCCTGAAGGAACGGTTAAGATGACAATAAGAGGTGACGGCAATATCAGGACCTTCGAGTGTGAATGTTCTGAGAAACACCGGAAATATCTTTCTGAAGCAGCGCTGAAAGCCGGAGCGGAAATACTGGAATGAGACTACTTGTTTGCGATACATCGAACAGCAACTGCAGTGCCGGAGTCTTTGAAGACGGCAAAGGGATATGCTATGAGCTCTCTTTCGAGACGCTGACGCATTCCGAGACCTTTATGCCTCTGGTGCACAGGGTCATGAAGAAGGCCGGGATAAGACATGAAGATCTTGACGGCTATGCCGTTACGGTCGGCCCCGGTTCTTTTACCGGAATAAGGATAGGGCTTTCTGCCGTTAAGGGCATGGCATTGGCTTCCGGTAAAAAGTGTATTGCGGTATCTTCCACCGAGGCGCTTGCCAGATCCTGCGAGAATGCCACCATGACACCGAAGAACGAGACATTGATCGTGCCGGCGATCGATGCCAGGAATAACCGCGTGTTCGCGCAGGCTGCGGAAGACGATACACTGAAATCCCTGCTGCCTGAGAATGCTTACGATGCCGACGAATTCGCTGCTAAGATCGAGAAGATACCGGA
The DNA here is from genome assembly GCA_902776845.1 of Oscillospiraceae bacterium. Taxonomy (GTDB): domain Bacteria; phylum Bacillota; class Clostridia; order Saccharofermentanales; family Saccharofermentanaceae; genus Saccharofermentans. Next base: position 8,713 of record CACYRM010000085.1, on the reverse strand, counting down.
AGTCATTTACGCAAAAAGACGCCAGATAATCGTGGTCGGAAGCGGCGCTTCCGTTATGAAGAAGGCATTTGAAAAGGCGGGAGCGAAGCTGAATATCTACTATGCTCCCGGGGCCGCAATAATGCCGAAAGGCGTTGCTCTTTCCGCGTTTGCGGATAAGGAAATGATCGACGCGATAGATCTCAAGGCATCATACTGCGCAGCTTCACAGGCTGAAAGGCTTAAGAAAAATGGCTGAGCCCGGGATTATCATAAGACCTGCGGAACCTGAGGATATCGACCGGATAATGTCGCTTGAGCAAGGTTCGATCGCACACCCGTGGGACAGAAAAGAGATCGCGGCGCTTGTCAGCAGCGCAAATAAAAAATGCCTTGTTCTTCAGTATGAAGACCGGGTCGTATCATATGCCGGCGCAGAGATGGTGCTGGATGAATGCAATATCGGCAATATCGTAACTGACAGGGAATACAGGGGGAGAGGTTTTGCTTCGGCTCTTATGGCTGCTCTTTTGGAGGAACTTGCGAAAAGCGGTATTGCCAAAGTGTTCCTTGAAGTGGAGTTTGATAATGCTCCTGCAATTGCGCTTTATGAGAGAGTCGGATTTGAAAGATACGGCCAGAGACGTGATTATTATGGCAAGGGCAGGGATGCCGTGCTTATGAGCAAAGCGCTCTGTTGATATTTTTAACAAAAGGATATTCAAATAATTTCTCATTTGAGTTAAATAGTCGAAATTAGACATCTCGGCTTGTTTTTGGTTGATTTTCGATAGACTCAAAAATATACTTATGACGTATTTAATGAGGGGTGTACCTGTTTTATGACTAAAGAAAAGATTGTTTTTGATTGTGAAGATGCTTTGCAGATGAAGGCTGTTGCCGTAATGATCCAGAAAGCTTCACAGTACCACAGCACAATCTATATCGTACGCAGCGGCAGAAGAGCCAATGCAAAGAGCCTTTTAGGTGTTATGTCCCTCGGAATCGAGAACGGCGCCGAGATCGAGATAGAAGCTAACGGCGATGATGAGAAGGAAGCCTGCGAAGCTCTTGTCTCACACCTCAAGAATCCCAAGATCGCAGTGTAATGCCCGCCGGTAAATTTGATGCCAGGCTGGACACGGTCCCATTAAGCCCCGGAGTGTACCTTATGAAGGACTCTTCGGGCTGTGTTATTTATGTGGGAAAAGCAAAGAAACTCAGGAACCGCTTAAAGAGTTATTTCGGAGGCGGCACGATATCAAGTCCAAAGGTCAGGGCGATGGTGTCCCATGTTGCCGACTTTGAATATACTGTCGTCGGTTCCGAACCTGAGGCTCTTCTTCTCGAAAACAATCTCATCAAGAGATACCAGCCGAAATACAATATCTTGCTCAGGGACGATAAGGGTTATCCCTATATCTGTGTGACTTTGAATGAAGCATACCCAAGGGTATTCAAGGCGTTCAGGCCCGATCCGGAAGCAAGGAAAAAGGGTGCCAGATATTATGGCCCTTACATGGGTTCTGACTGTTTTGAGGTGCTGAAAGCTATTAACGATATCTTCCCTTTAAAGCGGTGCAAAAAAGTATTCCCGAGGGATATCGGGAAGGAAAGACCGTGCCTTAACTATCACATCGGAAAGTGCATGGCTCCGTGTCTCGGTACTGTAAAGAGCGAGGACTACCGTGAGATGATCGGACAGATCGTCCAGTTCTTTGAAGGCAAATATGACGGTATCGAGAAAAGCATAAAAGCGCAGATGGAAGAGTATTCCGCAAACCTTGAATTTGAGAAGGCGGGCGCTCTGAGGGACAGGCTTTTGGCACTCCGCGCCATAAGACAGAACCAGCGTGTATATCTGGATATCGAACGTGATGTTGATGCGATCGGCCTCTATTCCGACTGCGGCGAGACATGCGTCAGAAAACTTGAATTAAGACAGGGAAGAATAGTCGGTTCCTCGACGTATTTCGTTGTTGGGGAAGAGGAAGACAAAGAGGAGATACTGAAGAATTTTATAATGCAGTATTACGAGAATGCACCGTTCATTCCGCCTCTCATACTCGTGCCGTTTAAGATGGAAGATGAAGATCTGGATGTCATTGAGAAGACGCTCACGGAAAAACTCGGGAAGAACTGCAGGCTCCATGTTGCGGAACGCGGAGAGCTCCGTGAATTATCACAGCTTGCGGGTTCTAATGCGCGTGAGATGATGGTCAGAAGGATCTTAAGGGGAGGCAATGCGAATGCTGATCCGTCAGTGCCTTTAAGATATCTGGAAGAACTTCTGGGAGCGCCTGAAGGGAGCATCTCGAGAGCGGAATCCTTTGATATCTCGAACCTCGGAAATGATGATATATGCGCAGGCATGGTCGTCTTTAAGGACGGCAGGGCTGATAAGCAGTCCTACAGGCTTTTCAGGATGAAGAGGGTCGAATCCCAGGATGACTACCAGTCCATGAGGGAGACCCTTGAGAGAAGATTCAGTCACAATGAGGAGGACGGCTTCAGGTATCCGGATGTCATCCTCGTGGACGGCGGCAAGGGGCAGCTTGAAGCTGTGGCTTCCGTTGTAAGAACCATGCAGGGAACGGAGAATATCTATCTCGCCGGAATGGTCAAGAACGATCACCATAAGACCGCGGGAATAGTTTTCGAGGACGGGCGTGAGATAAGACTTGAGGGAAGGACACTTACCGACAGTGAGATGGGTCTTTTGAGATTCCTCACGACTGTACAGAATGAAGTCCACAGATTCGCGATCTCGTATCAGCATAAACTCGCTGGCAAACGCAATATCAGATATAAGCTTGAGAATATCGAGGGCATAGGTCCTGCCAAGCGCAGGAATCTGCTGTCGCATTTTGGTACAATTAAAGCCGTGGAAAACGCTTCCGAAGAGGAGCTTAAAGAAGCCAAAGGCATCTCGGAAAAGGATGCCGCGGCAATATATCACTATTTCCACAGGGAGTCTTAATGGCAATCTACGCGTTGGCCGACCTGCATCTTTGTTTAAGCAATCCCGACAAATCCATGGCGCTCTGCTGGAGCTCCTGGACTGACTATGTCGGGAAGATAAAAGCAAACTGGGAAAGCGTTGTAACCGGTGAGGATACTGTGCTCATCGCAGGCGATATATCATGGGCAACCTACATCGACAAGGCAGAGGAGGATTTCCGCTTTATTTCCGGGCTTCCCGGCCGCAAACTCTTATCACGCGGCAACCACGATTACTGGTGGACCACGATGAGGAAGATGGAGGAATTCTTCGCTTCCAAAGGCTTCGATAATCTTGAGTTCGTAAGGACCAATGTTCTTGAGGCGGAGGGATGCCTTATCACCGGAACAAGAGGCTGGATGATCGAGACAAAAGAGAGCATCGAAGGTTCCGATAACAGGAAGATATATGAGCGCGAAAAGCTCAGGATCAAGATGTGCATCGACGTCCTTAACGAGGCTGATCCTGACCATGAGAAGAAGCACATCCTCATGATCCACTATCCTCCCTTGACCGCGAAAATGGATTTCACCGAATTCGCTGAAATGATCTCTTCTGCCGGCATCGATATCTGTGTATACGGGCACCTTCACGGCAAGTCCCACAAGAAGGCTTTCGAAGGCGATTTCGGAGGGACCAGGTTCATCTGCACATCAGCTGACTATGTCGGGTTTAAACCCGTAAGGGTGTTGTAAATTTTAGCCGCTTTTTTGCGCCGGGTGTAAATGCTCTTAAAAGCCTGATTTCAGGCCGGCTTTTTCTCTGAAATGCGACAAAACCGACACGATACCGTACAACTATCTCTGATCATCTGCAGGATCTGCCGGATAAATATGTAGAGCTTTGGAGATACTTGTATGTAATCTTCGGAGATTTGTCGTATCCGTACGACAAAAGCCGACAAGAAATAAGGGTCCGCATGAGTTAAGTTTTTGATGTCCGGTTTCCCAAGCCTGCTACATAGATTATTCTTCACGGAGAACAAACTGAAATATCAGCCGAAAAAATTTTTTCGAGTCCGCAAACGCAATAAATAAAGGCATTTGCGGGATACATAAATTTTCTTTGATAGACATCTTTTATATAATAATATATAATATTTTCGAGCCGAAGCAGAGGGATAATCCCGATGCGGCGGCTCTTTTTTGTCTATATCTGCATAATGAGGTAACCACATGGCATACTCGATGACAGGCTTCGGCCGCGGCGAGAAAGTTTACGACACCAGAAAATATAATATTGAGATAAAGTCCGTTAACTCGAGATTCTGCGATATATCGATCAGAATGCCGAGAATGTTTAACTATCTTGACGGCGAGATCCGCCGCGTTTTGGGCGACAGGCTTTTAAGAGGCAAGATCGATGTTTTCATCAATTACGATGACCAGGGAGAGGCAGGACAGAGTGTCACTGTCAATGCCGGTCTCGCAAAGGAATATTCTGAAGCGGCTAAAGCGATCAGCGCTCTGACCGGTAGGGAAGACGACTTCGGTGTTGCCAGGCTCGCAACTATGCAGGATGTCCTGAGCGTTACTCAGAATGAGATAGATGAGGAAGTTGCTGCCAAAGAGCTTCTCGAGACGCTGAATCTTGCGATAGACGGAATGCTCTCAATGAGAAAGAGAGAAGGCGACAACCTCGTCATATCTATCCTTTCCAAGATCGATTCACTTGAAGGCCTGAGGGGCGAAGTTGTTGCAAGAGCGCCTGAGGTCATTGAAGCATACAGGCAGAAGCTCACGGCAAGGATCAACGAGATCCTTTCGAGCGACCAGAGAGAATTCTACGATGACAACCGTCTTGCCGCCGAAGTTGCGGTCTTTGCCGACAAGTGCGCGATAGATGAGGAGATGGCGCGTCTTTCGAGCCATTTCTCACAGGCAAGAAAGATCCTTGCGGAAGATGGTTCCGTCGGAAAGAAGATGGATTTCCTCGTTCAGGAGATCAACCGTGAGGTCAACACAACCGGAAGCAAGGCTAATGACATTGAGATCACTTCTAGAGTTCTTTCCATGAAAAATCTTGTAGAAGAGATCAGGGAACAGATACAGAATCTCGTATAACGGAAGGCAGACTAATGGCATCTGAATTTATCGACATCGGCTTCGGCAACATAGCGCAGGCATCACGCATAATCTGCGTTGCGTCCGCTGAGTCATCACCCGTAAGACGCATGATGCAGGATTCCAAGGACAGAGGCATGCTCGTTGACTGCTGCGCAGGCAAGAAGTGCAAGTCGGTAATAGTTACGGACAGCGGGATGATCTTAACTTCCGCGCTTGCCACATCAGAGATAAAGGAGATGCTCGGATGAGTGATTTCAGAGGATTGATAGTTGCGGTATCAGGACCTTCAGGTGTCGGCAAGGGTACTGTCCTTGCGAGAGTCGAAGAACTGCTCGAACAGGCTGAACCAGGAAGTGTCGGACACTCGATCTCCGTAACCACAAGGGCACCGAGAGGCCAGGAAAAAGACGGCGTCGAATATTACTTCAGAACAACTGAAGAATTCGAACAGATGATAAAGGACGGCAAGATCGTTGAATACGACAAGTACGTCGATAACTACTACGGTACGCCTTCAGAGCCGCTGGCCGAGATGGTCGGAAAAGGACAGGACGTTCTTTTCGATATCACGATAGAAGGGAGCCTCGCGCTCAACCGCAAATTTGATGTCGATACCGTCACGATATTCATACTTCCCCCTTCGATGGAGGAACTCGAGAGCAGATTAAGAGGAAGAGGCACCGAGACCGAGGAGAAGATCCAAAAGAGAATGGATCAGGCAAGAGCCGAGATCAGACGTGCCGGGGAATTCGAATACATAGTCACCAATGACGATGTCGAGAATGCTGCAAGGAACATCCTTGCGATAATCACCGCTGAAAAGCTTAAGGCTTCGAAGAATATAAACACAGCTAAAAAACTTGAATAAAGGAGAAGAGAGGTAAAAAGATGTTAACAGATCCTTCAATCGAGAAACTCAAAGAGAAGTCGGCAAGCCCTTACGATCTTACTGTATTGGTAAGCAAGCGTGCCAGAGAACTGACAGACGGCGCACAGCCCATGATCGATGGCAAGGGCGCGGCAAATGTTGTGTCTCTTGCATGCCGTGAAGTGGCAGCAGACAAGGTTGTTGCCGTAAAGGGTGATGTTGAGGATGAGGCAGTCATCCCGATCACAAGAGAAGAGAAGATTAGAAGAAGAGAAGAAGCCGAGAACAGAAGAAAGATGCTCGAGGAAGAAAGAGCAGAGAGAATGTCTGCAACAGGCGGCCTCAACTCCAAAGGATTAGACGATCTTATGAATGCTCTCGCTAACGGTGGCGCTTCCGAAGAAGAGGAAGCAGTTTACGAAGGCGAAGAAGAGCCTGAGACAGAAGACGAAGAATAATCTCAAGGGAGAATCAGATTTAATATGGCAGTAGAGAAAACAATGGATAAGATAGTCTCTTTGGCAAAGATCAGAGGCTTCGTATTTCCCGGTTCTGACATCTACGGCGGTCTCGCAAATTCATGGGACTACGGCCCGCTGGGTGTTCAGCTTAAGAATAATGTTAAGGCAGCATGGTGGAAAAAGTTCGTCCAGGAGAGCCCTTACAATGTAGGACTTGATGCTGCGATCATCATGAATCCGAAGACATGGGTCGCTTCAGGCCACGTAGGCGGATTCTCCGATCCTCTTATCGACTGCAAGCAGTGCAAGGCTCGTCAGAGAGCTGACAACCTTGTTGAGGACTGGAACAAAGAGAATGGTATCGAGAATGTGCCTGTTGAGGGTATGAGCCCTGAGGAGATGGTTGCATACATCAGAGAGAAGAACATTCCCTGTCCTGTATGCGGCGGCCACAACTTCACGGACATCCGCAAGTTCAACCTCATGTTCAAGACATTCATCGGTGTTACCGAGGATTCAACATCTGAAGTTTATTTAAGACCTGAGACAGCCCAGGGTATCTTCGTAAACTTCGCAAACGTACAGCGTTCGGCACGTAAGAAGATCCCGTTCGGCATCTGCCAGATCGGCAAGTCTTTCAGAAACGAGATCACTCCCGGCAACTTCATCTTCCGTACAAGAGAGTTCGAGCAGATGGAGCTTGAGTTCTTCTGCGAGCCCGGCACTGACCTTGAGTGGTTCGATTACTGGAAGAAGTTCTGCCACGACTGGCTCATCGGTCTCGGCATCAAGGAAGAGGAACTCCGCACAAGAGATCACGCTAAGGAAGAGCTTGCTTTCTATTCCAGAGCTACGACAGACTTTGAGTTTGCTTTCCCGTTCACAGACTGGGGCGAACTCTGGGGCATCGCAGACCGTACGGATTACGACCTCAAGCAGCATATGGAATTCTCCAAGCAGGATCTCACATATTTCGATCCGGCAAAGAACGAGAAGTATGTTCCTTATGTTATCGAGCCTTCGCTCGGTGCTGACCGTGTAACTCTCGCATTCCTCTGCTCCGCTTACGACGAGGAAGAGCTCGAGGGCGGCGATGTAAGAACGGTAATGCATTTCCATCCGTTCCTCGCGCCCATCAAGATCGGTGTGCTTCCGCTTTCTGCGAAGCTTACGGACAAGGCTCAGCCTATTTTCGAGCAGCTCTCAAAGAAGTACATGTGCGAGCTTGACGACCGTCAGAGCATTGGCAAGCGTTACAGAAGACAGGATGAGATCGGAACTCCTTACTGCGTAGTCTATGACTTTGATTCGGAGACAGACGGCTGCGTTACGATCAGAGAAAGAGATTCTATGAAGAACGTCGAGTACGAGCCCGGCAACATCAGGTTCCCGATCGGCAAACTTGATGAATTTTTCAGCGACAAGTTTGATTTTTAATCATGTATTTCTGATAAAATAGATAAGATAGTTTTTATTCGGCTAAAAGCCACTTGAGAAACAAAAAACTGAATTCAATAAATGAAAGGCGGATAAAAGAATGACAAAGTACGTTTACCTGTTCACCGAAGGCAACGGAAACATGCGCGAACTCCTCGGAGGTAAGGGCGCTAACCTTGCTGAGATGACAAACATCGGTCTTCCTGTTCCCCAGGGATTCACGATCAGCACAGAGGCTTGCACAAAGTACTACGAAGACGGTCGTCAGATCAATGATGAGATCATGGCACAGGTCATGGAGTACATCGTAAAGCTCGAGGAGATCACAGGCAAGAAGTTCGGTGACCTCGAAAACCCGCTCCTCGTATCCGTAAGATCCGGCGCAAGAGCTTCAATGCCGGGCATGATGGACACAATCCTTAACCTCGGTCTCAATGAACAGGTTGTTGACGTTATCGCTGCAAAGTCCGGTAACCCCAGATGGGCATGGGACTGCTACAGAAGATTCATCCAGATGTATTCCGACGTAGTTATGGAAGTAGGTAAGAAGTACTTCGAAGAGCTCATCGACAAGATGAAGAATGAGAGAGGCGTTAAGCAGGACGTAGAGCTCACAGCTGACGACCTCAAGGAACTCGCTTCACAGTTCAAGGCTGAGTATAAGGCAAAGATCGGTTCTGACTTCCCTACAGATCCTAAGGAGCAGCTCGTTGGCGCTATCAAGGCTGTATTTAGAAGCTGGGACAACCCGAGAGCTAACGTATACAGAAGAGACAACGATATCCCTTATTCATGGGGTACGGCAGTTAACGTTCAGTCCATGGCATTCGGTAACATGGGTGACGACTGCGGTACAGGTGTTGCTTTCACACGTGACCCTGCTACAGGTGAGAAGGGCCTC
>CACYRM010000084.1 GCA_902776845.1 Oscillospiraceae bacterium | reverse complement strand
GCGATCTTAAGACTTCACAGAATACTTTTATCCTGGAGCCCGTGTCATCGGACAATCTTCACAACAACCGTTCCACCAGGAACTTCTGGCTTTATCTTGAAGACGGTACGCTCGTATCAGCTATGGGTGCTTCGGCTTCTGCCAATGCGAGAAAGTTCACTTCAGAAAAAGATAAAGTAACTCTTTACGGCGGTCTTCTCTGGCAGAAGGTCGAGCGTGAGATAAACAGCACGGACATTAAGACTGAAGTAACCACCTTCGTACCTGTTGAGACCTCTGATAAGATCGAGCTCACAAAGGTTAAGATAACCAACATCTACGGACGTTCTGCCGACAACATCAGGGACCACAGAAACGTTACGTCAATGCTCAACAGAATGACAGTTACGGAATACGGCATCACGAACGATCCGACTCTGACATTCGATGAGAGGGGTCACAGAAAAAACAAAGTCATCTATGGTTTCTTCACTGCGGAAGCGGACGGCGCGAAGCCTGTATCATTCTGCCCCGTTGCCGAGGATTTTATCGGCGAGGGCGGTGCTTTTGACAACCCGGTATTTCCGGTCACAGGATCTCCGGCATCAAAGCCCGGCGACAGGACAGACGGATTTGAGGCCATGGGCGCCGCACAGTTTGCGGAAAAGACACTGGCTCCCGGCGAAAGTGCCGAATACATTTTCGCGCTTGCAATAAATGACATGTTAAAGCCGTCAGACAACGAAACAGATATAATGGCTGAGACTGAAAGAATCCAGGACATTGCCGTTAAGTATCTCACTTCCGGGAAATTCGATGCCGAGCTTGCTAAGAACAAGGAATATTGGGACAAAAAGAATAATGTCAGCTTCCACACGGGCGATAAGGCGTTCGACAACTGGATGTACTGGGTAGGCATCCAGCCGATGCTTCGAAGGATCTATGGCTGTTCGTTCCTGCCGCACCACGACTACGGCAAAGGCGGCAGAGGCTGGAGAGATCTCTGGCAGGACTGCCTTGCGCTGATAATAATGGATCCTTCAGACGTCAGGGGTATGCTCGTCGATAACTTCGGCGGCGTCAGGACAGATGGACCTCTACATTAAGCAGACAGGCGATCTTAAGATCCTTGATGAGAAAGCTCCCTACTTCATCGACCGCCAGATAATGCGCGGCGGGGAACTGCTTAATAAGGATACCGACCTCAGCAATGCAAAGTCTGAAGGCACCGTGATCGAGCACCTCCTGCTCCAGAACTTCGCTTCATTCTTCGATGTCGGTGAGCACGGCCACATGAAGCTCAGAGGCGCAGACTGGAACGATGCCCTGGATATGGGCAAGGACAGGGGCGAGAGCGTGGCTTTCACAGCAGCTTACGCAGGCAACTATAAAAAGCTCGCATCGATCCTCAGAGAGTACAAAAAGGCATCCGGAAAGGATGAGATAGAGGCTGCGGCAGAGCTTGAAGGCCTCCTCGGTGTCTATTCCGGAGATGAGCTGCAACCCGTATTAAATCAGTATTGTAACAGTGTTAAAACCGGTTTTTCGGGCTCGAAAAAGAGTTTTGCCATCGATATGCTCGCCGAAGATCTCGAGCAGAAATCAGAATGGATCACAAACCACATCAGAGAGACCGAATGGTTCACCGACAGCGAGGGTTATTCTCGCTACAACGGCTATTACGACAACAGCGGCAGAGCTCTTGAAGCTAACGGTGACAAACACGGCAGACCTGCCATGATGCTTACAAGCCAGGTCTTCACCGTTATGTCAGGCATAGCCACGGAAGAACAGGTCACGGAGATCGTTAAGTCCGCTGATAAGTACATCTATGATGCCGCGAAAGGCGGATACAAGCTCAACACCGATTTCAATGAGGTAAAGACGGATATGGGCCGTATGTTCGGCTTCTCATACGGCCAGAAAGAGAACGGCGCGGTCTTCTCCCACATGACGGTAATGTTCGGAAATGCCCTTTATTCAAGGGGGTTCAGGAACGAAGGCTGGAAAGTTCTGGGTACGCTGTACCGCCACGCAACTGATTTTGAGCAGAGCAAGATATATCCCGGCGTGCCGGAGTATTTCGATCCCAAGGGCCGCGGCGTTTACCACTATCTCACCGGCGCGGCAAGCTGGCTCATGCTTACTGTCCTGACCGAAATGTTCGGCATCAAGGGTTCTTACGGCGATATGGTATTTGAGCCCAAGCTCCTGCCTTCACAGTTCGACAGCGATAACAAGGCTTCTGTAAGCTTTGAATTCAACGGAAAGCCTGTGACGGTCATCTATAAAAAGACCCTTAACGCTTCTTCCGTTCTGAAGATAACAGTCGACGGTAAACTTATAAGTGAGACCGGTAATATCCTGCCCAAGGATAAGATCGGAAATGTGATCGAGATAGAACTCGACTGACAAAATAAAAGTCCGGGTGATAAGACCGGACTTTCAGGGGAGGGTGTTGTAATTCGAAGTGTCATTTATGCTTCAATGATCACATTATTTACCCTCTTCCTGAAATGAACCTGAAATAGATAATATTTTTTCAGGATCATTCAACAACTCTGTTATAGGTCTGATCAGGATGCTTTGACCTGACCAGTATTGAGTTGCCGTTGAAGCTGAACGAATATTCCCACCCGCTGTGGTCGTTACCGATCTCGGAAGCGGTCATCTTCTCAGGATCATCGAACTCCAGAACATAATTGAATTCCTCGATCTGCCCTTCTTCGAAATGATAGAAGACCATCTTGAATCCGTCATTGGTGACGTCATATATCTCGAAATGTTCATCGGTATCATCGGCCTGCCACTTGCCTTCCCAGGCAGGGATTGCTGACAGGTCAACAGCCTGAGAACTCTCTGATGATTCAGACTCCGGAGCCAAGGCAGCGTCAGTCACTTCCGCGGCGTCCGCCACTGCGGCAGTTACGGCCGGCGCGGCCTCAGAGGGCTGCACGGGATCTTTTCCGCACGATGTCAGGGTCAGAAGCGATGCGGCTGTTATTATCAATGTGATTATCTTTTTCATGAACTGTCCTCTTTTTCGAATATGCCTATTATACATTGGCTCCGTTCCAATTACCTCAGAGTTACGGCATTGCGCAATTGAAAACCACCTTCTTTAGTCCTACAATAACCTCGCTTATCAATAAGAAACGGACAGACAGCAGAATGAATCTTTTGAAGAAAAAGTCTCTCTGGTTAGGCGCAATATCGCTGTTGCTTTTAGGAGGCGCAACAGTTTACGTCATCTATAAGGAGCTCAACGGACAGGATATCGCAGGCGCGCTCAGGAACGCCGATCCGCTGTGGGTGCTTGCCGGCATAGCCGCAATGGCTCTCTATGCCGTAGCTGACGGAATAAATATCAGAAGATGCCTGGAGCTTGCCGGCTACAAGGTCAGCTTTGCACAGATGATGAAGTATTCATTCGCAGGTTTCTTCTTCAGTTCGATAACCCCCTCTTCCACAGGCGGACAGCCGGCTCAGCTTTTCTTCATGTCAAAGGACAGACTAAAGGTCTCACACAGCGCCTTCACTCTAATGTGCGCGCTCTTAAGCTTCCAGTGCGCTGCAGTCGTTCTCGGCCTGACCGGCGTGATCTTCTCGCAGGGTGAAGTCTTCAGGCTTCAGGGAAAATTCGCTTTTGTCTTTCCTGTCGGATTCGCGGTAAATGTTGCCATCATAATAATTTTGTTATGCGTCCTCTTCTCGAGACGGATCGCAGGCTTCTTTGCATGGCTCGGTCTTGCGCTGATCAGGATCAGGGGCATAAAGCCGGGAGACAGATTCAGGTTCCTGCGTTCATTTGCGTCTTACAGAAAGGCAGCCGCACTGCTTAAAAAGAACAAGTCCGTGTTTTTCAGGATGCTCATTACTTCTTTTATTCAACTGATACTTTTTCATTCGGTGACATTCTTCTGTGCGCGCGCAGTAGGATGCACAGGACTTGACTGGTTCACCGTGCTCCGTACCCAGGCGGCTCTTTTTATATCAGTATCTTCCCTGCCGCTTCCCGGCGCGGCCGGCGTTACCGAATACGGATATGCTTTGTTCTATTCCGGTCTTATTCCCGGGGGATTACTGGGAAGCGTTATGCTCCTGTCGCGCTTCTGCGCGTTTGTCCTTCCGCTTATAGCAAGCGGAACGGGACTTGCCGCACTCTCGGCAAAGCGCATGAAAAATGAATCCTCAGGACAGAGAAAAGAAGCAGCTTAAAGATTTTACCGTTCCCGGAGATCAGTTGAATCCGAATATCCTTCTGGCAATAAGATAACTGAAACGGTATAACGGATAGGCAAACCAGTGAGGGAGCCTTCTGACCGGTCCTATCATATGATGGTAAAAAGGTCTTTGCATTATCCAGTCGTAATAAACCGGGCGCTTTTCCTGTATCTCGTCCAGAAATGCCTGCATGACCTGTTCGTCCTCTCTGGTGCCGAAGCGCAGGAGGAACGAGACAGTAGCCTGGGTTACGATCTCTGTGTAGTAATAAAGATATTCCCTTTTGGTCCTGTCGGTTATGGAATCAACATCCATCTCGTAGAGCATGATGCGGTTGACTTTGAGCTGCTGGTCCATACGGCTGAGCATGATCTTCTCATTGACTGACTGACCTTCGCGCCCGATGAAGTAATGGTAAAGATCAACATCAATATAATACATTTTCTCTACATGGATCATCGGATAACATACGAAAAGATGGTCCACATAGTAAGTGTGCATGGGAAGCTTCATCCCGCAGCCGCGGACAAGCTCCGTGCGGTAGGTCGTGGAATGCATAAGGATATATGTGCCCGTTGGCCACTTTCCCACTTCATCCCATCCGAAAAGCCTGCCTTCAGGAAGCGTCTTGCGGTAGTTCACCGTATGTCTTTTTCCCTCATTAACCTTGTCATAAATATAGTTGGTGATAATAAGATCCGCTGTCTTATCCGGATCTGTCATCTCATCTATCACGTTCAGAAGCTTTATAAGAGGATCCTTTTCAAGCCAGTCATCGGAATCAAGAACCCTGAAGAACAGTCCGGAAGCGTGATTAAGACCGGCCATCACAGCATCGCCGTGGCCGCCGTTTTCCTTCCTGATCAGATGGACCGTGTCAGGATATTTATTCACGTATTCTCCGGCGATCTTTGATGTGTCATCAGTTGATCCGTCATCAACGATTATTATCTCGATCTTCTCTCCGCCCGGCAGCAGGCTTTCTATAGCCCTGCGCACATAATCCTGAGAATTGAAGCAAGGGATCGCCACCGATAAAAGCTTTTGCATCGTACCCGAACAGCACCTTTCCTCTTAAAACCGCATGACATTATATCACTGGATAATAAAAGTTCTACCTTCAGTTTTGATATAATCGCTGATAGGATAAAACTATTTTACAGGAAGGGATAAAAATGTCTGTAAAGAAAATAAACAGGACAAAAACAGGTGTGTTAAGATTTGTTCTTCTTTTGTTTTTCCTTTTCTTCTTCGGACAGCCGGAGCAGTGCTCTTCAAAGCCTGCATACATCACGATTGCTCTTTTCGCGCTCTTCGCGTTCATTGCCGGACGGTTCTATGTAAAGCCCGGAGAAAAGAACGTTATTTACGATAAACGCGGTAAGGCCGTATTGCTCGTTTCCGGATTTCTCTTCAGCTCGGCAGTGCTCCTTGCGAATTACAAGATGTATATCGAAATGTCCGTATTCCTCAGATCATGCATCATGTTCCTGCTTTTCTGTTCCTCGGGAGTTGTCTTCGACAGTATCTTCAGATTCTGTTATGATCTTTTCTCAAGATCAGAGATCCGCACCGAGAAATCCTCAGGAAAACCTGCCGTGTGGTTTATTTCTTCTTTCCTGCTGCTGTCATCTTTTTATCTTCTTATCTTCTTCCTGTGTTCATATCCGGCCCAGATCTGCTCCGACAGTCTGAACCAGATCAAGCAGGTCATCTACGGTGATTATTCGAACCATCACCCTGTGTACCAGACATGGCTGATCGGTCTGTTCTATAAGCTCGGAATGTCATGGTTCGGTGAGATCAATGCCGCAGTCGCGACATATACGGTCTTCCAGATCCTCTTTATTTCCGCGGCATATGCCTTCATGATCTCAACATTTATAAAGGCCGGCAGCAAAAAACTGTTCGCGGTCTTCTGGCTGGTCTGGTTCCTTGTCACCCCCTGCCACATCATATTCAGCTTTACTTTATGGAAAGACAGTCTTTACGCCGCGGTTGTCTGCTTTTTCACCGTCACTCTGTTCAGGATCTATAAGAATACCGGCGGAAAGATATTCAATTACATCCTTCTTTTTCTATCGGGCGCAGGATTCTGTCTTTTGAGGAGCAACGGATTGCCGGCGTTTATCCTGCTTGTGGCAATCTACGCAGTAATCTGTCTGATCTCAAAAAAGAAAGAGGACAGACATATCATCATATGCTGCATCGCGGCTCTTGTTACGGCAGTTGTTCTCAAATATCCCGTTCTGAAGACTATGAACATTCCACAGGCCGATACGGTGGAGATGCTCTCTATCCCGGTCCAGCAGATAACGCGCATAGCGGTCGAGAAAGATGACTTTACGGACAGCGAACGTGAAGTGCTGGAACAGATTGCTTCCGTTGAGAGATTAAAGGAGCAGTACAATCCCAAGGTCTACGACTACGCAAGGGATGTTATCCGTTACGAAGGCGACCAGACTTATATATCAAGCCATCCCGTTCAGTGCTTCGGCACATGGTTTACGATAGTCATGAGGCATCCTGTAATTGCCGCCAAGGCATGGATCGACCAGACTTCGGGATATTGGAATCCTTCCGATTATTACTGGATGAAATGGTGGGACGGAGTCTGTGAGGAAGAGGGGCTTTATCTGAAGGTCAATTCTCCCAAAGCCGATGAGATATTCCATTCTTATGTCGGACTGTTCACATCGGAGAATTCCATTCTCACGCTCTCTTACAATGTCGGACTGCATGTATGGGTCATCGTGTTCTTCGCCGTCTATTCAGTCTTCCAAAAACGAAGGGATCATATCATCGCGCTCCCGGTGCTTACTCTTGTCGCAACGCTGCTCATAGCAACGCTCATGCATGATGAATTCAGATTCGGATATCCGGTATACACATGCCTGCCGGTCATAGTATTCAGCTGTCTGGGATATAAAAACGCCGCCGGAAGTGAAAAATAATATCAGCCTGCCGCTTCATTCACGGTATGCGTATTATCTTTTTACGATCACAAGATCTTCAAAATCATCGACGGGAACAGGCTTGCTGAAATAATAACCCTGGAAAAGCTTGCATCCCATGTCTGCGAGAATATCATACTGGTCCCGGTTCTCAACGCCTTCCGTAAGAGCAACGATACCGAGATCCAGAGAGAGATTGATAATATTTTTAACAATGGTGTCGGCTCTGCGCGCGTCTTCGGATTTGCCCAGGAAGTTCATATCGATCTTGAGGACATCAACAGGAAGGCTCTTAAGCATATTGAGTGAGGAATAACCGCTTCCGAAGTCATCCATCTCAACGACGAACCCGTAATTGCGGAACTCTTCCATTATCGCTACTACCTTATCTGAATCATTGACCATGACAGATTCAGTGATCTCAACGCGGAGCTGACGCGGATCAAGATCATATTCCTCGACAAGTGACTTGATATATTTCGGAACATCAAGATAGTAAAAATCCTTAGGCGAAATATTAACGGATACGAACAGATCCCAGCCGCGTTTCTTCCATTCGGAAAGGATCTCACATGCGCAGCGCCACATATATTTGTCAACTTCCGCGATCATACCGTTCTTCTCGAGTGAAGGGATAAACCTGAACGGCGGCAGGAATCCGTAATCCTTGTGGATCCAGCGGACGAGGGCTTCACACCCGACGATATTGCCTTCACTGTCGGCAATAGGCTGCAGATACGGTCTGAGATCGCGGTCTTTGATCGCCTCATCGAGCTGTGAAGAGATCTCCTGATTCCACAGGATCTCCTTCCTCAGATTATCATCGTAATATGTGATGTGGATAGAATCGTCATTCTCGATCGTGGAAAGAGCGATCCTGGCATTTGTGAACATCTTCTCAACGTCCTTCTCCTCACGGTCAACTTCATAAACGCCCATCTGGGTCTGAATCGGGAACTTAACGTCTCCCTGAATAATATTAATAACGGTAAGATCCTTTTCCACAACCGTGGATTCAAACTCGTCCTTCGGCATGAGGATACCGAAATTTGCACCTCCGAGTCTTCCGTAAACAGTTCTCTTTGATAAACTGTTCTTCATCTTGTCGGCAAAACACTTGATCGCGTAATCACCGAAATCATTGCCGAAAATATCGTTTACGATCTTAAAGTTCTTGACATTGATAAACATGATCATGTAATCCGTGTCCTTGTGAACTTCAATATTCTGTTTGATTATCTTGTACAGCTGGTCTCTTGTATAAAGACCCGTAAGCCTGTCGTGGGATGCCTCATACAGTTCTTTCCTGATCCTGAGCTGTTCTTCGGTGTTATCGGTTATCTTCAGATAATATCCGGTGATCTTTCCCTTCTCGTTAAGAACATCTCTGTTCTCAAAGAGGAAATATTTAATGTTCTCTCCGCCGCCGCTCATATGCTGTTCCGTCCAGTTGCCCCTGCGGAGCTTTATACCGAAAAGATATTCCAGAGCCTCCGGAGCTTTCTCCGAAGTCTCTTCCCTGACACCCGTAAGGAGACATCCTGCTTTGTTTGCCCAGACGCACCGGCCTCTCGGTGAGAAGATAAAACATGCGTTGTCACCGTTGGAAACGATACCCGACAGCATCTTGTCGAGGAGTCTCAACGGTCTGTAATGAATGGCAAAATAGTAAGCAATGATGCCGAATGTGCCGAATCCGATCATTGATCTGTCGATCGGATTTTTGGAGAAGATATAGTAGGACTGCCATACACCGGCAGCGATCATGGAGATCAGGATAACGGAGTATCTTTCCCTGTAGATGCGTGATGTGCGGAAAGTTGAGATAAAGAAGACCACTATGACAGCCAGGAAGACCCCGTAGTCAACGATCCTGTGAAATGTCTGGCCTGCAAACGGCTTCAAAACATAATAAACCTGGTTCTGGTAAACGATCCATTCAATGTCAAATGCGTGTTTGGTAAACGGATTCATAAGGAGCTGTGCCGCATCGGCGATCAGGAGCCACTTGATCCATCTTGGAAACTTCTTCCATTTCCCGACACCCTTACAGTATTCCTCGGTGAACATCATAAGTTCATAAATGACAAAATCCATGCCGACGTAGTAGATATAACAACCGACAAGAGCAACCATCCTGCGCTTCGCCATTACTATGATCGCATTGCCGAGGATCGGCGGGATAAATGCCAGATCGAGCCATGCGACCGCTTTGCCAAGCTGCTTGTAATGGCGCTTGGCATCAACCGCACACACGGTGAGTGTGAGCATTATCGCGAAAAATATTCCGGCATAAAAATATCTTAATACCACAACCGTACCCCGCTCAAAAAATGACTCTGCCAATTAATATAATAAAACGGGAAACAGAATTACTCATCAACACCTTATTAAATAAATAAAAACAATTTGAAACCAAGTATTGGAAGTTATTGTTATAATGAGTCCTATTCTGAACGGAGAAAAACACATGGAAAAGGTTTTCGAATCGGAAAGGATCATATTCGTTAAGGCAACTCTTGAGCTGGTGCCTGACTACCTTGAGATGGTCAACGACATCGAGCATGTGGCGCGCTTTATAGGCGACAGGCGCAAGCCGTACACTGAAGATGAGGAGCGCGCATATATTCAGGACAAGATCGACAACAATGCGGTCATGTTCTCAATGATAGAGAGATCCACCGGAAAGTTTATTGGCAACACTGAATTTTTCAGCCGTAAAGATAATGACGCCGAATGGGGCATCGTCATCACAGCCGCAATGCAGGACAAGGGATACGGAAAAGAGGCTCTCCTGCGCATGACCGATTACGGCTTTAATGAGCTCGGTCTTGAGAGGATCCGTCTGACAGTGTTCACCGGAAATGCCCGCGCTTTCCACGTTTATCAAAAGTGCGGGTTCAGGGAATACCACCGCAACAATGTGGATATTTTTATGGATATGCGGAAAGAAGACCTTAAGGTTAATGAGCCCGCGGGCAGATAATGGAGGTATCAGAATGAAAGCACTAGTAATAAACTGCAGTCCGGTCAGAAACGGCGCGACATCCGAGATAGTAAGCATCATAAGCGGTGAACTCGGGTCCCGTTATGATACAAAATGCATCTGCATAGATGATTACGTTTTTGCTTTCTGCAAAGGATGCCGCGCCTGTCACATGACTGCGGAATGCGTCATGGATGATGCTTCCGTCATTAAAGATATCATGCGCGAATTCGACGAGGCGGACATAATAGTATCTGTCGCCCCGTCATATTGGGCAGATATCCCGGGACAGTACAAATCCTTCATCGACAGATGCACTCCCTGGTGTAACACACACGAGCCTCATGCTTCGATAAAGCCCGGCAAGAAGGGATACGCGGTTGCCCTTAGGACCGGTCCCAACATGCCCGAATGCGAGAGGCTGATAGGAAGCATCGAGCATTTCTACGGGCATCTTGAGATCGAATGCGTTGCTCATCTCGGACTGACTTCTGTCGAGAATAAAGAGGATGCAAAAGCCCGGAAAACTGAGATCCTGGAATTCTGCAAATGCATCTGATCCTCCGCGGATAATCCTTTTGTATCTCCGGGAACCACGGTCCTCACATCTGCACTTCCATATCAGCCACGGACTCAGCGAACGAGCGGTCGTGCTCGACAAAGAGCATAGTTACGTTGTTATCCTTTACCAGCCGTTCTATCTCCTGTCGAAGATAAACATCGATGTAGTTGAGCGGTTCGTCCCACAGGTAGAGGTCCGCATGTTCGCAGAGCGAGAGCGCGATCATGACAAACTTCTTCTGGCCGAGAGACAGCTGCGAGACATCCCTGTACAGCATCTCCTTTGTAAAACCCATCTTGATAAGTATCGTGCTGAATATCGTCTTGTCGGCACCGCGTTCCGATGCGATGTCGTAAAGAGTCCCTTTCAGCGATGAAGTATCCTGACCGACGTATGAGATCTTCAGTCCCTGCGCGATGTAGATATCTCCTTCGGCAGT
>CACYRM010000083.1 GCA_902776845.1 Oscillospiraceae bacterium | reverse complement strand
TACCGGCGGAGTCTTCGTGATGAACGTGAACGAACGGTCTGCATAAACTGTAATGATTACAGGAATGATGAGACCTGCGTCCTTAGCTGTTCTCTCGTTAAACTCTTTGACAAACTGCGCGATGTTGATACCGTGCTGTCCAAGAGCTGGTCCGACCGGCGGCGCGGGTGTTGCTTTGCCTGCAGGTATCTGAAGCTTTACATAGCCTGTTACCTTCTTAGCCATACTTGGCCACCTCCCAATTAATTATATTTTATTATCAGAGGTCTGTTACAACCTTTAATAAACTTAATTAAACTTTCCTTACCTTGATGAAGTCGAGCGTTACAGGTGTCTCACGTCCGAACATGGATACGGTAACTGTAACCTGCTGCTTCTCTTCATTGATGTCCTTAACGACAGCCTTGCTGTCCTTGAAAGGACCGTCTGTGATGATGATCAGATCACCTACACGGTAATCAACCTCAACACTTGTGGGAACGATGAGTCCCATCTTGACCAGATCCTCATCCGTCATCGGAATCGGCTTGTTCGGGTCAGGTGCTACGAATCCGGTAACACCGTTAGTATTGCGGATCTTATACCAGAGATCCTTGTCAACCTTGTCATTGTTGCCGTAAACGAGCTTCAGGAAGATATAGTTGGGAAATCTCAGCTTCTCAACTTCCTTGCGCTTGCCGTTCTTGGTCTCAACAACGATATCTGTCGGCAGATAGACCTCCTGGATAATGCTCTCCATATCCTGGGCCTTAGCATAATTCTCTATGGAAGTCTTTACTTTCTTCTCATATCCGCCGAAGGTATGGATTATATACCACTTGGCTTCATTATTATCCGGCATTTAAATACTCCTAAATCAAGCTCAGCCTTCTTCAGAAGACTCAGTCTCTTCAACAGTCTCAGCAGCCTCTGTGGCTTCTGTGATCGCAGCAGTCTCCTCGGAAGCACTTGTCTCCGTAGTCTCAACGATGTCGTAGAAACCAACCTTGTCGAGGATCCAGCGTCCGCCGTTACCGATCAGTGTAAGGTAAACAGCAAAGAAAACGATTACAAGCAGAACAACAGCCGCAGTCTTTGCGAGCTTCTCGCCTGTAGGCCACGTAACGCGCTTTAACTCAGCAAAGATATCGGAGATCTTCTTTCCAAGGCGCTTGAAAATGTTACCTTTATTATCAGCCATCTTAAACGTCCTTTAAGAATTACTTGGATTCTCTGTGAATCGTGTGCTTACGGCAGAAGGGGCAATACTTCTTGAGCTCTAATCTCTCTGTATTGTTCTTCTTATTCTTGTATGTCTGATAGTTTCTCTGCTTGCACTCTGTGCATGCGAGAGTCAGCTTATCGCGAGCTCCGGCCTTTGCCATGGTCCAAATACCTCCAAACGTCGTGTTACAGGGCTTTTTTGAGTCCCTGCGCGCAATTTCCGCGCAACTAAAAACAAGACCTGAACGGTCTAGCGCGAAGATTGTATCACACCAGCAGGGATAAAGTCAACGAAAATATCAGTTTCTGCGCGATCTTAACTCGTCTTCAACATCGTCGAGCGTAATATTCTGATCTGCCATAAGGACCAGGAGGTGATATTCAAGATCCGCGATCTCCGCGATTATCTCTTTCTTATCACGCTGTGAAGCGGCGATAACGACCTCTACGGCCTCTTCTCCGAGCTTCTTTGAGATCTTGTCCGTACCCTTATCGAAAAGATAATTTGTGTAGGAACCCTCGACGGGATGCGCCTGACGGTCCTTGATTACGCTGTAAAGCTCTCTCATTATATCCATAACTTATTCCTCCTTGTCGCGGGCCGGATCCCACTCGTTAAGTAATGTGTAAAAGCAGGATCTGTTGCCTGTATGGCAGGCTGCTCCGGTCTGGTCGATCCTGTATAGAAGAGTATCCCTGTCGCAGTCTATGCTTGCGGAGATTACTTTCTGAAAATGTCCCGAGGTCTCGCCCTTCTTCCAGCGATCTCGAATAATAGTGCATATATCCGGTCTCGCAGGTAAGGCAGAATGCCTCCTCGTTCATGTAGGCCATCATGAGAACTTCGCCGTTCTCATGGTCAACGGTGATTGCCGGAACAAGACCGTCTGAATTCTTTTTCATGCGGGCCCACATTTCCTTCGGGCTTAATACGTTTTCGCTCATGAGATGCTCCTCACGGGAATGCCTTCACCCGCCAGAAATTCTTTAAGATCCTTTATTTTGATCTCTCCGAAGTGGAAAAGACTTGCTGCGAGCACCGCGTCAGCCTTTCCGATATTGATGGCATCCGCAAAATCCTTCATTGTTCCGGCTCCGCCGGAAGCGATCACCGGCACTCCGACATTCTCTGAGATAAGCGCAGTGATCTTGTTGTCATAACCTGATTTGGTTCCGTCCTTATCCATCGAAGTCAGAAGGATCTCACCGGCGCCGAGCATAACAGCCTTCTTTGCCCATTCAAGTGCATCGATACCCGTAGGCTTAGTTCCGCCTGCGATAACGACTTCGTATCCGGAAGGGAATCCTGTATCCCTGTACTTAACATCTATGGCGCAGACTATACACTGCGAACCGAACATTTCGGAAGCTTCCCTGATAAAGTCCTTATGCCTCCTCCGACGGTAAACGGAATAAAGATCTCATTTGCGACCCTTCTTGCCATGTCTACGGTCGTATCCCTTGATTCAAGTGTTGCCGTAATATCCAGGAAGACCAATTCGTCTGCTCCGGACTGGTTATATGTCTTGGCGCACTCAACGGGATCTCCGGCATCTCTTAATGACACGAAGTTAACGCCTTTGACGACTCTGCCGTCTTTGACATCCAGACACGGGATTATTCGTTTTGTAAGCATTTCGCCAGATCCACCTTTCCTTCGTATATTGCCTTGCCGATGATAACTCCCGCGCAGCCTGAAGTCTTTATGAGCTCAACGTCTTCATCAGAGCCGATACCGCCTGAAGCGATAACATTAAGGCCAGTGGCTTCCACCATCTCTCTGGTCTGTTCAACTGCAGGACCCGTGAGCATTCCGTCTCTTGCTATGTCGGTAAACACGACTGTTGTAGCGCCTGCTTCTTTGCACTTCAGCGCGAAATCAACAGCCCTGAGTTCGGAATCCGAAGTCCAGCCGTCAACGGAAACAAATCCGTCATGGGCATCAATGCCTATCGCAACCTTGTCACCGAATCTCTCCAGAGCTTTTCTTGTGAACTCAGGATCCTTGACGGCAGCAGTACCGAGTACCGCTCTCGATACGCCGTATTCCTCGATCCATTTCGCGAGAGTATCCATATTGCGGATACCGCCGCCCGTATCGACCTTAAGTCCGGTCTTAACGGCTATCTCTTTGATGATCTCATGGTTTTCCGGCACACCGCTTTTCGCTGCGTCAAGATCGACAACGTGGATCCATTCGGCACCTGCTTCCCTGAACATGAATGCCTGGTCCAAAGGTGAATCGTTATAGACCGTTACGTCATCATATCTGCCCTGTCTGAGCCTTACGCATTTGCCGCCGATAAGATCTATTGCAGGTAAGATGATCATTTTTTTGTCTCCGCCACAAATTTGGAAAGGATCTTAAGTCCCGCCTCTCCGCTCTTCTCGGGATGGAACTGCATTCCGAATATATTGTCGTGCTCGAAAGAAGCACAGTAGCTTATGCCGTATTCGGTCTTTGCCGCACAGTCCCTTGCATCGCCTAACTGGCAGCAGTAAGAGTGAACAAAGTAGACATAGTCGCCTTCGGTAAGGAGTCTTCCCGTTACATCGGTAAGATTATTCCATCCGATCTGCGGAACCTTGAGGCCGTTATCGGGGAAGCGTCTCGCAAACCCCTGGATGATGCCGAGTCCCGATACGACTCCCTTTGTCTCTCTCTTCTCAATGATATTCTCCTCGGAACCTTCAAGCAAAAGCTGCATTCCGAGACATATACCGAGGAAAGGCTTTCCGGAGTATGCGCAATCTATGAGAGGCATGATGAGATCTCTCTCGTTAAGTTCATCCATCGCAGGAGCAAAGCTTCCGACGCCCGGAAGGATGACTCCCGAGGCATCAGCGATAACTCCCGCGTCAGAAGTTATCACACAGTCACTGCCGATATGCCTCAACGCTTTCTCGACAGAGCCCAGATTGCCCATTCCGTAATCTACTATTGCTATCAAAGGATCAGATTTCCTTTCCTGTTATACGTGAGTAGCACTCACGGTACTTTTCCGCTGTCTTGTCGATGATCTCCTGGGGAAGATGAGGAGCCGGATATGTCTTATCCCAGTCCAGAGTCTCAAGCCACTCTCTTAAAAACTGCTTGTCAAAGCTCTTCTGCGCATGGCCGGGCTCATACTCGGAAGCGTCCCAGAATCTGGAGGAATCAGGAGTAAACATCTCATCGCATACAGTGAGGACACCGTCGATCTTACCGAACTCGAACTTTGTATCCGCAAGGATAAGACCCTTTGTGAGAGCGAAATCCGATACCTTCGTATAGAGCGCTATCGATGCGTCTCTCAATGCGGAAGCATCTGCTTCACCGATAAGGTCAACGAGCTGCTCATATGTGATATTGATGTCATGTCCCTCATCAGCCTTGGTGGAAGGAGTGAACAAAGGCTCAGGAAGCTTGTCGCCCTGGACCATGCCCTCAGGCATCTTTATGCCGCCGACTGTGCCGGACTTGTTGTATTCCTTGAGAGCGGAGCCTTCGAGATAGCCTCTTACGATGCACTCGGCAGGAAGCATCTGAGCTTTCTTGACGAGCATGGATCTTCCTTCCAGTTCTTCCTTGTATTTATCAAAGCCCATAGGATACTTTGAAACATCCGTGGTGATAACGTGGTTCGGGATAATGTCCTTCGTGAAATCGAACCAGAAAGCCGAGATCGATGAAAGAACTCTTCCTTTGTCGGGGATCAGTTCATCGAAGATAACATCGAAAGCCGAGATTCTGTCGGTAACGACCAGAAGGAGCGAATCGCCCAGATCGTAGATATTCCTTACCTTGCCCTTGGCGAGCACCGGCTTGTCGATAAAATCAGTATCCTTAATAAGCATTTATATGTTTCCTCCGTAACAAATTATAAACTTCCTTTTGTTGAGACGATCTCGCCCTCAAATCTCGGATCGGTCTCGGACGCTTCCCTTAAAGCTCTGGCCAGAGCCTTGAACATTGCCTCTGCCTTATGGTGATCGTTGGTGCCGTAAGGACATGCGATGTGCAGCGTTATGCCTGCATTAAACGCAAAGCTTCTGAAGAACTCCTCGAAAAGCTGTGTATCCATGGTGCCGCAGAATTCATCAGCGAATCTGCAGTCGAAAACAAGATAAGCCCTTCCCGAAATATCGAGCGAACAGGTTCCCAAAGCCTCATCCATCGGGATGGAAGCGGAACCGTAGCGTCTGATGCCTTTCTTGTCTCCTATGGCTTCTTTAAATGCCTGCCCCAGGACAATGCCGACATCCTCAACCGAGTGATGCGCATCAACATTGAGGTCGCCCTTGCAGTAGATATCCATATCGATACCGGAATGTTTGGAAAGAGCCGTGAGCATGTGGTCAAAGAAACCGATACCCGTATCGATATTGTTTACGCCCCTGCCGTCAAGGTCGATCCTGACCTTTATGTCAGTCTCTTTTGTTGTTCTTGCGATCTCAGCTGTTCTCGGCATTTTGGACCTCCTGCCTGATAGCACTCAAGAGTTCGTTCATCTCTTCGTCCGTGCCTATCGATATTCTCAGATACTCATTCAGCACGGGTTTATTGAAATATCTTACAAGTATACCCTTTGTGCGGAGATTTTGGTACAGTGTTCCGCAATCGACCGGAGGTTTGGCGAACAGGAAGTTGGCGGATGAAGGAGGCATGGTAAAACCCATATCCTTCAGTTCTTTTTCCACACGGCTCCTTGTCGCGATAACCTTTGCGCGTGTCTCATTATAGTAACCGGTATCAAGAAGAGCCGCTTCGGCGACCTTCTGGGCAATCCGGTCAACAGGATAAGAATTGAAGGAATCCCTTGCCCTCCTTAATCCTTCTATCAGTTCTTCTGATGCCACCGCATATCCGAGTCTGATACCTGCCAGTGAGAATGCTTTTGAAAGAGTCCTTACAACACAGATATTCTTATATTTTCCTATCAGCGATACTGCCGACTCATAGTTCTCCTCAAAAGCGACATAAGCCTCGTCTACGATGACAACGGAATCGGGATTTGCCTCCGCGATCCTCGCGCAGTCTTCCACTGCGACTGCTCTTGAAGTCGGAGCGTTCGGATTGGCAAAGACGATGCCGCAGTTCGGCACGCCTATGTAATCATCAGGATCCAGTCTGAAGTCCTCCTTCAAAGGAATGGTCTTCCTTCTTATATCGTAGAACTCCGAGAATACAGGATAGAAGCTGTAGCTGTAATCCGGCATCAGGACGGGAAGTCCCGTCAATGCCTTTTTCTCAAAGAAGGTCTGGAAGCATATCGCGAGAACTTCGTCAGAACCGTTGCCGCAGAATATGTTTGCTTCGGATACTCCGTCGAACTTTGCCGCTGCCCTGATCACATCTGTCGAATTCGTGTCGGGGTACAGTCTCAGATCGCTTAAGTCAAAATATTCGATAGCCTCCTTAACCTTGGGTGACGGCGGATAAGGGTTCTCATTGGTGTTGAGTTTTATCACTTTCTGCCCCGGCTTAGGCTGCTCGCCCGCGACGTAGGGCTCTATGTCATTAATCAGTTTGTTCCAATATTTACTCAATGTTATCAGTCCTCGAATCTGGCTCTGACTGCGGCAGCGTGACAACCGAGTCCCTCGCTGTCCGCAAATGCAGCCACGTCTTTATATACATCCCTGAGCATCTCCTCGTTGTAATTGATGACGCTCATCTTCTTATAGAAATCACCGGTGTTGAGCGGCGAGAAGAACCTTGCTGTTCCTGATGTCGGAAGCGTGTGGTTCGGTCCGGCAAAATAATCTCCCAGAGGCTCGGGGGAATAATTCCCGAGGAACATCGCTCCGCAGTTCTTTATCCTGTTGGAAAGCATCTCTGGATTCTCGACGCAGAGTTCAAGGTGCTCAGGTGCGATCTCCTCAGAGAAATCAATAGCGGTATCTAGACTGTCGCATACGATTATCGCGCAGTAATCCTCCATCGATCTTGCAAGGATGTCCTTCCTCTCAGCCTTCTCGGATCTCCTGTCAGCATATTCCAATACCTTCTCCGCAAGTTCCCTTGAATCTGTCAGAACTATTGCGGAAGCCATCTTGTCGTGTTCAGCCTGCGAGAGCATATCTGCCGCGACGAAATCCGGGTTCGCGGTCTTGTCCGCGATAATGAGGATCTCCGAAGGGCCTGCGAACATATCTATATCGACCTGTCCGAAAACAAGGCGCTTTGCGGTATTTACATAGATATTTCCGGGACCGCAGATCTTATCGACTCTCGGAATGGTCTCCGTGCCGTAAGCCATAGCTGCGATAGCCTGCGCTCCGCCCATCCTGTAGATCTCGGTCGCGCCGGCAATGGAAGCTGCCGCAAGGATTACAGGCGCGATCGTTCCGTCTTTTCTCGGCGGAGTCGCAAAAACTATCCTCTCGACACCCGCAACTGAAGCGGGGATAACATCCATCAGTACAGTGGAAGGCAGCGGTGCAGTACCGCCGGGAACATAGATACCGGCAATGGAGATCGGTCTTACGCGGACGCCGATCTTGGCACCCTTGCCGCAGTCCATCATGAAGCCGTGCTCCTTCTGCTCCTCGTGGAAGCTTCTTATGTTGGCAGCGGCCCTCTTCATGACAGTCAGGAGCTCCGGATCGACAGACGCGATAGCATCCTCGATCTCCTTCTCGGTTACTCTCAGCTGATCAGATGTAAGCTTTATCCCGTCAAACTTCTCGGTGTATCCGAGAAGCGCTTCATCACCGTTTTCCCTGATGTTGTCGATAACATCCTGAACGGTATCGATGACGGGCTTCAGGTCCATCTTGCCTCTTACGCCGAGACTCTGAACCGTCGCTTTCAGGTTTTCCTGTGTACCTTCGATCAATTTGCAGCGCATAGATTATCCCCCTTTGCGTCTTACTGTTCAGCCTCTTGAGCCAAAGTTGTCTTAAGCTTGGCGATCATAGGCTTTATCTCTTCTTCCTTCATCTTCATCGAGACACGGTTGACTACAAGTCTCGCGGAGATATCGGCCACCGTCTCCAGAACGTCGAGTCCGTTCTCATAAAGAGTCCTTCCGGACTCCACTATGTCGACAATGACTTCCGCAAGTCCCGTCAGCGGCGCGAGCTCGACAGAACCGTTGAGCTTGATTATCTCAACGCTCTCGCCTCTCACGCCCTCAAAATAATTCCTTGTTATATTCGGATATTTTGTTCCTACTCTCTTGTTCGGCGCCGTACTCAACATAAGTGGGAACGTCAGACGGCTTGGAGAGAATAAATCTCAATCCTGCCTCTTTATCTTCAAGTATGAGCTTTCTTGACTTGTCCCTTGCAGCGGAAACGTCATATCCCGCCTTCTCCATCAGATCCAGTGTCTGGTCGGCAAGCCTTCCTTTGGGCAGTGCGATAGTAAGCATCAGGCATTACCTCCATCCATAAACATTACAGTTTCTATTCCTTTTTCCCTCGCATAGTTTTCGAGCGTCTCCTCATCCATTCCTGTTGTATCGAGGATTGCCGGTGTTCCCTCTGCTCTCAATGCCTCAACGGTAACCGATGCAGCCTCGAAATCACCTCCGACGATAACAGAAGCTCCTTTTGCAGGAGAATACTTTTCCTGTCTCATCAGAGCCGTGATTGAAAGCGTCAGTGAGATAGAGAATCCCACTGCCTTTATCTCCCTGCCGAAAGACTTTGCTACATCGTCATATCTTCCGCCGGAAAAGATAGGGAATCCGACTTCATATGTGTAACCCTTGAATACCATTCCGGTATAGTAATCAATACTCTCGATAAGGCCGAGATCGACAGAGACATACTTGAGGAATCCGTAGCTTTCCATGATGTCCAGTATCTCTTTCAGGTTGCCCAGAGCTTCCTTCGCGCCGTCATCCGTGATCCTCGGAAGGATCATGTCGATCGTATCATATGTTCCGCCTGACTCGGTAAGCATCTGCAGGGTTTCCTTGTCTTCACTGCTGATGTCGAGCTTTTCGAGAGTTACGGTATCCCTGTTCGCGATGGCATTCTTGATCTTAACCTGCTCTTCCTCACCCATGCCGAGCTGTCTCATAAGGCCCTTATAGAACTTGACCTGGCCTATCGACACCTGAAGATCCGTGATCCCGATCTCAAGCGCAGACTTGATGGCGATCGCGAGGACTTCCGCATCAGACTTTGCTCCGCCCGCGCCCAAAAGCTCGATACCGCCCTGCGTAAAGCCCGAAAGCTTGCCGCCTCCCTGCTTTCCGGCACGGTACATATTCTCGATATATGAATAGCGGACCGGAAGGGTATCATTTCTTCCGGCGCAGAACCTTACCGTAGGGATCGTTCCATCATAACGGTTGCAGAGAAGCCTTCCGTTGCTGTCAGTGAACTTGTATAACTCCTCTTCAGTCACGAATTCCTTATATACATCGAAATACTCCACTCCGGGAGTCTCGATCTCTTCATAGCCGTTCAGCAGGAACAGATTGCGAAGCCTTGATTCCAGCTCGCGCTTAAAGCCGCAGATTCCCGGAAACTGGTCATTAAAGCCGTCCGGTGTGTAGCACTTATTTCCCATAAAAATTCTCCGTCTCTTATTTTCCAATATTTTAATTGCTGTAATTACTCAGGGCAATTGACTTTAAGGTGTCATTATAGCCGTTTCTTTAGTCGACTAAAGGATTATAATTGTGCATATGGAATATGTCAAGCGCTTTCTTTAGTCGAATAAAGGAAACGCTTGGTGCTAAATAGCTTGGTGCCTGGTGCAGAATACAGAATTATCAAATTGCCGAGAAAATCAAATCTTCACCGTACTTATAGATAATCCAAAGCATTGAAAACATTATATACGCTGTCTGTAAGCCACAATCCCGGATTTCCGGCAGCTGAGCCGTCAGGTATATACCAATACAACTCGGCAGAAACTATTCCTGTAGTAAGATCTATCGAATAATCCACATATTGATAAGTCTGGGCGCCGGCATATGTTTTTTGTCTAATCACGCAGGTGTAATCATCACTGTCACTTTCAGAGAATTCATAAGAAAAATAACTTAGACCGTAGCCTGACTTTGTTACCAGATTCCAGTTTTCATCTGTATTCCAAAAATTCTCAAAAGCATCCTGTGCCTGTTCCATGGATAAAACTTTTTCCGTACTTCTGTAAGAAAGAACAGATTCCCACACCTCGTCAAACGTCATACTGACGTTTGGTGTTGAAAGGACTGCTGACTCCCAGCCGGCAAGAAATCTTTCGCTTGGTCTATGTAAATCATCTGTACCATATCGTGGATTCATTAAAAGAACAGATGAAAACTTGCCTTTATACTCATTGACCAAAGAAGTAAAATCAGATTCACTTGCCGTTGCATCATTGATCCAATATTCTTCAGTGATTCCGTCAGAAGCATTAAGCATACTGTACTTGAGTTGATTTATCTGCTGATATGTATAACCATCAAGAGCATACTCGGTATAGTATTCATAATAGATTGTATCTTCACCATCGGGACCTGCCAGTCCTAAACTATATTTTCTTACCAGAATATTTCCGTTTGTCAAAAGAATAACATCGGGTTCTTCTACTATCGGGCTGCCGTAACTTGCTATGTTACCAAGATAAAGCATTTCCGTGGCTGTTGTTTCTCCGGGAATGATCGTGTAAATGCTGATATCAGCATAAATACAAAAATATGAATTCTCACTGGGGCGACTTTCTTTTCTACAATTCAATGTCATCAATTCCGGTATTCCGTCTCCGGTCAGATCGGTTAACGCACTTGTCGGTTTCATGCGTTTGCCTCCCTCAACGGTTATCATTCCACACTCATTTGTAATCAGTTTTTCAGTGTAAGCAGAATAGAGGTTTTCCTTTTCAACACCAGGTGTAGGAGTAGGCGTAGGAGTATCCGTTTCTTCAATTGCTGTTGCAGGTTCGGAATAATGAGCCGAAGCAATAAGATTCCATGCCTCCTGGTAGGTTATTGATAAATCCGGTACATTAACAATAGTTTTCTCCCAATCATCAAAGTACTTAGTGTATGGGAATTTTACGATTACGTTAGAAATCATACCGGAATACTTTAAAACTTGTGCTTCGTAATCCTCTTTGCTGATCTCAACACCATTAAAATGATATTCCGGGTCAGACTCGCCGGAAGCAGAAACAAAGAACTCGAGAGTATTGACAGGCTGGAAAGAGTAACCGTCAAAAGCGTATTCAATATAAGATATCTCGTTGTAACTAAAACTTGACTTCTTAAACATCAAATTTCCATTATTCAGAAGCACCACATCACAAACAACATCAAAAAAAACAACTCTGGGAAGGTGAAGAATTTCAGTTGCGTTTGTCTCACCCGGAATAACGGTATATACGGAAAGATCAGCATCTATACGATTTCTCGGATCATCCTTTTCCACTTGCGCCTGATCCGTACAATACAAAGTAACCAGTTCGGGGAGACCGTCTCCGGTCAGATCTGTCAGTACACATGATTTCAAATCATTAGTAGAGTTATAATAATGCTCCTCCTCAACTTTATTAAGCTCAGTATGATTATCGACCAAAACCTCACGGTAAGCTTCATATGTAGTGTCTAAAAGATCCTCCGTTGGAGTTGACGCAGGTGTATCAGTTCCTGCAGGCGCACTCGTCTTAGTGTCTTTCGTGGTGTCTTCTGTATTTTTCCCTTTCTTTATTACTATGAAGATCACACAGCCGATCAATACTGCACACAAACAGCTGGAAACAATAACTATTGGAATGATTCTCTTTTTTACAGGCTTATTCTTAGGTGCTTCTTTATCTGATTCTTCTTTATTTGGATTTTCTATATTCGGATTCTCAATATTGGGATTTTCTTTGCTTGGCTTTTCTATATAAGGCTTACCTATATAAGTTTTATTAGTATGGATATTCTTAATAATTATTCGATTTCTCATAATGCTATCCTTACTTATATGGTCTTAGCCAAACTATATCGAAAACAATTCTAATGTAACATCTTTGCCGTATCTTTATTCTACTCACTTTTGATTTCTTTTGCCTGATACATATTTGGGCTAATATGTTAGTTGATTATCCAATCAGCGTTACCGGCGATTCCAGTCCGAGTTCCCCGCAGAAGAAGTCAACACAGCCGCCGTTATTACCCTCACCGTCATATCCGAACATATAGATAACGGTATTGCCGGACAGATAGATGCCCACAAGAACATTCACATCGCTTCTGTCATATTCGGTATTATCGCCCGAATGATGTTCGGAATGGGAAGTGTATATCGTATATTTATATCCGTCTTTTTCGCCTTCGGAAAACGTCTCTGATCCGTCCCTTTGCTGATAACCCGCAAATGCGTCATAAAGTTTCTCCGCAGAACTTTCATCCATCGAAGTGATCTGATAGATTGTGGTCGGATAACGGTCAACATTGATATCGATTATATCCACGCACTTAACAAATGATTTCACATACATTGCCGGAAAACCATTTTTACCGGGATTTATATAAGCGTTATAAAGATGAAAAGCTTCAGAACTGTCTTTTGAAACATAGTAATATCCGCCGCTGTATTGTTTGTCTTCCGTGATCTCAACAAATTCAGTTACTGATCTTGCTTTCTGCATACCGTACTTTTTCGCGGCTTTTGAGATCTTATTTGAGGAAAAACCACCTGCACATCCTGTAAACAATATGGCAGCCGCAACAACAGCTGACACAACAGCCCTGATCTTTGCTCTCATAAATATCTATCCCCCTTGATTCCTGAAAGCATTTATTTATGATACTTCTCACCCTTGGCGATCTTGAAGCCTCTGTATAACTGTTCTGCCAGAACAAGACGTGTCATGAGATGGGTAAGCGTAATGTTGCCAAAGCATAACCTTCTGGATGCGCGTGCACGGACTTCGGGTGAGATACCGTTGCTTCCGCCTATTACGATCTTAAGTGAACCGCCGCCCTTCTCGATGTCCGAGACCAGATATTCAGACAGCTTCTCGGAAGAAACATTTTCGCCTCCGAGGTCCATTGCCCAGACAATCTCACCGGGCTTTATATGCGACAGGATAAGCTCACCTTCGCGCTTCAATGCGTCATTTACCGGAACCGAATCAGGACAGTCGGCGACCTCGATGAATTCGAGAACCGCAAATCTGGACAGACGTTTTTTATATTCGTCTATACCGTCCTTGAGCCACTTGTCCTTCAGTTTTCCGGGGCAGACAACTGTTATCTTCATAAGACATATCCCTCGGAAGGCACATCCTTCTTGGCGATCCTTACCTCATAGTCGATTCCTTCGACAAAGCCCCTGTCACTTAACGTATTGGTAAATGTCTCCCTCGCGATGTCAGGAGTATTGTTATGAGGTGATAAATGGCCGAGGATGAATTTCCTCGTACCGTTATTTATTAAGAATTCAGCGACCTCGGCAGATTCCGGATTGCTGATGTGACCGTGACCTCCGGAGATCCTCTTCTTCAGCGGCCACGGATATTCGCCGTGTTCGAGCATATAAGGATCGTAATTTGATTCCAGGAGAATAACATCACAGGCTCTTGCGAACCCCTTCATTCCGTCATTAACTCTTCCGAGATCAGTCATTACCGCGAAAGAAGTCCCGCTGTCAGGATTGATTATCCTGTAGCAGACAGAACCCGGCACATCATGGGGAGTCGGGAACGCCCTTATCTCAGGACCGCCGTCAAGCTGAACGATATCGTTCTCTTCTATCTCGGTAACAGGCGAACTAAGGCCGTCAAGAACTGCCAGTGTTGACCTTGTTCCGTAGATCGGTGTGTGGTATTTGCGCGAAAAAACTGGCACTCCGTTAATATGGTCAGTGTGTCTGTGCGTAAGGAAAATAGCGCCTATATCCTCGGGATATACGCCGCAGGACACAAGTGCCTTGCTCATCATCTTGCAGGACATTCCGCAGTCGATAAGGATATACATGCCACGGGATTTGATCAATGTCGAATTGCCGCTGCTGGATGAATAAAGAGGGACGATCCTGTCAGGTCCCATCATGCTTCCGTATCCTCTTCGCCGTATTCCGGTGTATGGTTGACTCTTGATATAGTTGCGCCGAGACTGGTCAGCTTCTGGACTATATGCTCATATCCGCGGTCGATCCTCTGCGCATTCATAATATAAGTGGTGCCTTCTGCTTCGAGTGCCGCGCAGACGAGCGCTGCTCCGGCTCTCAGGTCGGTGGCCTCAACAGTGGCTCCGCGGAAAGATGTCTTGCCGTTTACCCATGCAATGCGTTCATAGACATTGATGTTTGCTCCCATTTTCGCGAGTTCGGGAACATACTGGAATCTGTTCTGCCAGACATTCTCATGCATACGGCTCTGACCTTCGGCGGAACAGAGGAGCACTACGGTCTGGGGCTGGAGGTCTGTGGGAAAACCCGGATAAGGAGAGGTCTTTACGCTTGTTGAATAGACCTCTTCATCGTAATCATATCTGAATACTCTTATGGATTCGTCTCCCTCCTCGATCTGGTAACCCATCTCGCGCATCTTGGCGGACAAAGGCTCCATGTGGGTAGGGATAAGATTATGGATAGTAACATCGCCGTTCGTTACAGCGGCCGCGATCATGTAGGTTCCGGCTTCGATCTGATCAGGGATTATCGAATATGTGAAGTTGCCGGGGAGCACCGGAACGCCGGTGATCTTTATAACATCGGTACCTGCACCTTTGATGCGGGCACCCATTGAGTTCAGGAAGTTCGCGACGTCAACTATATGCGGCTCTTTTGCAGCATTTATAATCTCCGTCTTTCCCTGCGCCTTGCAGGCTGCAAGCATCGCATTGATCGTTGCTCCGACGCTTACAATATCGAGATATATCCTTGCGCCGTGAAGCGGATCAGCTTCAAGATTTACAATACCGCTGTTGATATCGGAAGGTCTGGCACCCTTGGCGCCCATAAGCTGGAAAGCTTTAAGGTGTAGGTCTATAGGGCGCTGGCCGAAATTGCAACCGCCCGGAAGCCTTATCGAAGCCTTTCCGCACCTTCCCAAAAGGGCACCCATAAGATAGTAGGATGCACGTATCCTTGACACGAGCGGTCCGGATGCCTTGTAAGTGCTTATCGTGGTGGAATCGATCCTGTATGTGTGTTTATCAATGGCATCAACCTTGGCGCCGAGTGAACGGAGAAGGTCGAACATAACATGAACGTCCAGAATATCGGGGACATTCTCAAGCGTGCAGGCTCCGTCGACCATGATGGAAGCGGCAATTATGCCAAGAGCGGCATTCTTGCTTCCACTGATCTCTATATCACCTTTGAGCGGTACTCCGCCCTTTATCTCATAAGCGTAACTTTTACCTACGCTGTTATTGGTTTGATCCATCAAAACTCCAAAATATCACTTGCGCGAATCAGACTCATCAAGAATCTTCTTTAATGATGACTTTACCGCCACATCGCTCTTATCCTGAGGGGCAGTCTCAGCGGCTTTGCCCGCTTCTCCTGATCCGGCGCTCTTATTATACCTTTTCTTGACCTCAATTGGGTGAATTACACGTTTTTCTCGAGATTCACGATTTATTTGGGATACAGTCTTCCTTTGTTCGGCACTTATCTGAACAACAGGCTGTGTCAACAGCTTTCTTGCCTCTTCTTTGGCCTGAAGTCTGGCTTCTTCCCTTGCCAGCGCTTCGGCTTCAGTCATCTGGGGCACCTGATATGGCTCTTCAACAGGAGCCGGGGCGGCACCGGCAGGTACGGGATGAACCACCGGCATCTGATAAACAGGCGCTGAGGGCTGAACTTCCGCTGGTTCTCCTGCCTCGGCAGCATAAGGTTCAACATAAGCAGGTTCCTGATTCTGCGGGATGATCTTTTCGAGCGGAATGGAAAGCTGCTCGCTCATAGGCGGCATAACTTCACTTACTGCGCTTACGGGCACTTCCTCAACAGTCGTTTCCCTGGCAATCTCGCTCTCAAGACCAGTCACAGGACCGTCCATCTCATCTTCGAAATCTTCAACATAAAGGAGTTCGTCCTTGAGTTCCTCAAATCTCTCATCACCGAAAGATGAAAGGAGCTTTGCAAGTGCTTTATCTCTTGCGGCAACCTCAGCTTCGGGGATCAGTTCATATTCATCGACCAGGCTCTCAAGATCCTTATATCCCAAAGACCTGACAGCTTCACATTCCTGCAGTCCGAGGAAATACGCAGCAGCCCTGTGAAGAGGCTTGTCACTTATTATTCCGGCCTTTGCGTCGCTGTACGCAGCGTCGAAGACCGTCTTTCCTGTAGGCAGGCTGAATACGAATGTCGCTCCGTGTCCGAAAGTTGAAGTAACACTGATAACGCCGTCATGCATATCGGCGATCTCTTTTGCGATCGCAAGTCCTATACCGGATCCGCCGACTTCCCTGTTGCCGGAATTATCAACCCTGTAGAACCTCTCGAAAAGATGCTCTATATCCTTGGCGGGAATACCCCTTCCGTTGTCATCGACCTGGACCGCTACTCTGTCATCAATGACAGAAATGCTTATATGGACCTGGTTCGGAGCGGTCTTTCCCTCAAAGCCGATGTATTTGATGGCATTGGTAAGGAGATTGACGATCGTTCTTATAATCAGTTTTGAATTGCCATAAAGCAGAGGATATGCTCCCTCCTCCGGCATAGTGAATATTACTGTGCCTGCACCCGGGTAATCCTGAACATTTGAGTATGCCGTTGAAACCGCGTCCCTTATATCGAATATCTCCATACGGCTCGTATGGGAGCATTGGGACAATACGAGGAAATCGTTTACGATGTCCTGCATTCTCACGGTGTTCTCCTCGATCCTTCCGCTCCAGGTAATAAGCTCGTCTCTTGTAGGTTCGTTCCCGTCCTGACATGCTCTCTTTATTGAGAATACGGAACTCTTGATCGATGTAAGCGGAGTCTTCAGCTCATGCGAGACATTGGCGGCAAGATCCTTCTGGCGTCTCTCGTCATCCTTGATCTGCGTGATATCGTCAACAATTACGATATTCAGTTCCTCATTCCCGAAAAACTTCGAATCGGGCTGGGCGGGTCTTCTTATGATCTTAATCTCATAGATCCGTCTGTTGTTTATATAGTTGACCCTTATAAGATTGACACCGTTCTCCAGGCTCAGGATGTAATTCGATTTGAGCTGGTTGCCGTTATCGAAAGTCTCAAGGAAATTATTAAGTGTCTTCGGCAGACCGCCCTTTAGGAAATCCGGCAGTCTGAAGATCGTCTCATTGCAGAAAAGCGCGCCCTTTGAATCGTAAACGGCAATGCCCAGACCGACAGTATCGAGTACTGCCTTCTGGATAAGCTTATCGCGCTCAAGATTATTGATATTTCCCGTAACCGATGACCTTAACGTGGTATTGCCGATGAGATACCCGGCCATAACGCCTAAAAGTATTAATATCAAAGCAAGGACCACGAGTAAAATCGGGTTCGTCAGGATCTGTTCAAATACTGATAAAGAAATCAAGCTTTCCAAGATCAATCCAAATCATTGGGGAAGAAGTAACCGAAACCTCTTCTCGTAAGAATGTATTTGAAGTTCTTCTGGTCGGGTTCTATCTTCTGTCTTGTTCTCTTGATAGTAACATCGACCGTTCTCTCGTCACCTAAGAAATCAAACTTCCAGACCTGCTTTAAGAGCTCTGATCTGGAGCAAACTCTTCCCATGTTCTGTTCAAGATACTGTAATAACTGGAACTCCCTGTTGGTGAGATCGCATGACTCCTCATGCTTAAATGCCTGCATGACATCGCCGTCGATTATAAGCTCACCGCCGCAATACTCATGTCTGTTGCCTTCAGCGCCATGGGACTTATTGCTATATTCGATACGTCTGATCATGGCTCTTAACTTCTCGACAAGGATCATCGGTTCATAAGGCTTGGAGACATAATCATCAGCGCCGGCACGAAGGGCTTCGACCTGGTACTGTGAAAGATCTCCCTTTCCGGTAAGGAACAAAACAGGTGTCTTATATCCCTGATCCCTGTAATCCTTAATGAATTGCATTCCGCTGTAGCCGGGCATCATCCAGTCAAGGATGATAACGTCAGGCCTTTCAAGATCAGCAAGTTCAAATCCTTTTTTTCCGTCGGTAGCGGTAATTACATTAAACTCAAATGACTTGAGCATATCGGCAGTTGAATCAACTACCGCCTTATCGTCATCGATTATAAGGATCTTTGCCATATTCACACCTCTCAATAAGACACGGAAAATTCGATATACTTTGTATTTTACCAATAATCGGTTTTATGTAAATTGTAATATTACATTTTTATTGGCTTATTTTTTCAAATATTACAAATGAAAAGTCCCTCTGCGTTTATTCGCAAAGGGACTTATATAATCCGGCAGCAATCTATCTTCCCGGGCCGTTGCCAGCCGAGTATTGTCGACGCCAGTGAGCTTAACTTCTGTGTTCGGAATGGGA
>CACYRM010000082.1:13426-20757 GCA_902776845.1 Oscillospiraceae bacterium | reverse complement strand
ATCTTCTTTCCCTTAAGCTTTCCGATATTCTTCTTAAGAAATGACGTGCAAGCGATACCCGAAGCATAGATGCCGCCTCCGACGATGATCACATCGCATTCAGCGGCTTTACTGATGTCCGCCTCCTTAACGGATACGCACGGGAACCCTGTCGCTTCCGAGATCCACTCCGCATACTTCTTTGATGAGCCGTACTTCGATTTATAGATAACTATCCCTTTCATTTATATTGCCTCCTTAAGATTCTTCTCTATCCTTGTGATCGTTCTGACTGTCGTCTGTATATCCTTTTCGGAAACGCCTTCGAACATCTTTGCCATGATCATCATGCTCATGCCGTTGTTCTTTTCGCAGAAATCCTGACACTTCTTT
This sequence comes from Oscillospiraceae bacterium, assembly GCA_902776845.1. Lineage (GTDB taxonomy): Bacteria > Bacillota > Clostridia > Saccharofermentanales > Saccharofermentanaceae > Saccharofermentans. The sequence goes on along the minus strand of CACYRM010000082.1, from coordinate 20,385 downwards.
GTCAGAACGATACGCTGCTTTCGCTTATCCTCAGGATCTTCCCTGAACTCGACAAAGCCTTTGCCCTCCAGCTTTATAAGGATCTGCTTCACGTTCTGGTGCGAGCTTCCGAGCACATCCGAGAGCTCCTTTATCGTCGGCGGCTCCTTGCACATGTTTATGCATATGATCGCGAAAAACTGTTTCCAGCTGATCTCCTTCATCATGCTGTCGGCCATCGCCTGGAAGCGGTTCTCGAACGCGCTCAGCAGTCCTATCAGATAATAGTTTGAAGGTATACCCGTAAAATCCAGCTGACCGCTCTTAACTGTATCTTCTATATTCATAATGATCTCTCCCGTGCTTTGCAAAAAGGTAATATATTACGCATTATGGTAACATGTTACCTTTTCTTTGTAAAGGCTCATTTTGGTCTACCGGGCTGTTCATTGCAGTTCACGACCAAAAGCCTTCCATTCACGACGCCCTCCCGTTTGACGCCGGAATATCTGATACTATCAGGCTGTCAAAAGCAAAACACATACAAACAGTGAGGAAAACAGTTATGGATTATGTTAAGGGTTGTGAGGTTTTCGAGCTTTCAAAATATGTTTTAAAGAAGATCGGAAACGGCAGTATCGGAATATCAGACGGCTTAAAAGACGTTCTTTCTTATGAATCAATAAGCGAAATGTTCGCTGAAGCAAAAACAGATTTTACAAACGCCGCCGGCAGGACCATCAGGGATCTTCCTTCCGGAGAGATCTTTATAATGACCAAGAAGATCGATAAGAAGAAATACATCATCGGTCTGTCATTCATCAGGAGGATCGCAGGCATGCCTTCAGGCAAGACCGGAATCGCAGCATGGTTCGAGGAATCAACCGACAGGCAGGTCGAGGAAAGAAGATTTTTCGCTGAAGGCTTCGAAAAAGAGAAGGAATACTTCGATCATTCCATGATCGACCACTTCAAGAACTATGTAGGCTGGGGACAGATCGGCGAGGCTGAGTATCAGGACAAGATCATTTCCAGGGCAAAGGGCATGAAGTTCCTGGGCGTATGGATCTCACAGACACTCTTCTTCATCCTGATGATCATAGTCTGGGGGCTGATCTTCAAGAATTTCGCGATCGGGATCTGCTTCGCTCTCTGCTTTGCAGGCAGCTTCGCTCTTGTAACAAACAAGGCAAAGTCCGAAGAGAAATCTCCGGTGACAGCAGAGGTTGAATAGGTTAATAAAGCTTATTGCTTTTGACATACGTGCCGGCTCAGGTGTTGACGATTTACTGTTTTCCGTCATCGCTGTGCCGGCATCTTTTTGTGCCACGTGGAACATGTTATAATAAATTTGCTGCGGATCAATTAGTTATTCGCGTTCCGCAGCCGCGACGCCCTTACGGGCGGGGTTAATAATGATAAGAACCCTGGAATCTCATCATGAATGACAAGGAAGTGCGCGTAATACGCGCAGAGTTTTGCTGTTCGTGAAAGGAGGTTCTTTTTTTATGATTCACGACAACGATTTTGAATACTATGAGAACATGGCCCATTGGAGTTTCGATGAATATGGGATCCATGAGGAATGCCTGACCGACTGGGATCTTTATGGTCTGCTCCGGTCAAAGGTCACGGTGGAGTCACGGGTCCTCGACCTGGGCACCGCAGGGGGCGAGAAGATCTTATCTGAATTCCCCGACTGCGCGGAGATACTCGGCACGGATTATTCTCCCGCCATGATCGCCACAGCCCGCGGGAACCTGGCCCGGAGCGGAAGGAAAAACATCTCGTTCAAGGTAATGGACAATCTCAACATGGATGTCCCGGATGAATACTTCGATGTTGTCGTCGCGCGCCATACCTGCACCGACGCGGCACAGGTCCTGCGCTGTCTGAAGCCGGGCGGTCACTTTCTCATCAGGGGTGTCGACAAGTACGACTGCTGGAGCCTGAAGCTCGTCTTCGGCGGCGGCCAGTGCTTTGATGACCCCGTGCCGGTCTCCATCACCGATTACGAAGATGTCCTGAAAGCAGGCTTCTGCGATGTTGAGCTCGTTCCGATCTTCACGCGCGAGTTCTATAAAGACCGGGATTCGTTCAAAGACTTCCTCGGCATTGTTCCGATACTGGAAAATGTCGCGATAGAAGGCGAACCTTTAGACGAGGATCTTCTCGATAAATACATCGCGGAGAACACCGTCGGCGGAAGGATCATACTCCGCCGCGCGTACTACGGAATAAGCGCGAGGAAAAAGCTCTGAAGCAGCCAGTCGCTAAAGACATCACCAGCCGAGATCCATGAGCCAGTTGTTGAGTCTCCTCTCGCGGTCCTTTTCGCCTGAGTTCTCATCGTTCACGAACTCGCCCCTGATATTGCCGTCGACGATATAGAGCACGCGGGTGCACCTTGAAGCCACCTTCGAATCGTGGGTGACCATCATGATGGTCGTGCCCTCCTTGTTGAGCTTTACGAGCTCATCCATTACCTCATTCGAGGATGTGCGGTTCAAAGCGCCCGTGGGCTCGTCGGCGAAAAGTATCTTCGGCGAGTTGATCATGGACCTGCATATGCACGCTCTCTGCAGCTGACCGCCGGAAACCTCGTTGATATCGTTGTCGGCAACCTCGATGATGCCGAGCTTTCTCATCAGGTCCTCGCCCTTCTTTATCTTATCCGCGCGGCTTCCGCCTTTCCTGCTCTCGATCGCCGGCAGAAGGATATTGTCCAGGATCGTAAGGTTCTTCATCATGTACATCTGCTGGAAGATGAATCCCATCTTATCAAGGCGTGTCTCCGCGAGATCGGTGCTCTTCATTTTCGAGATGTCCTCACCGTCGAAAAGAACCTTCCCGCTCGTTGCCTGATCCATTCCGGAGATCGAATAAAGAAGCGTCGATTTGCCGGAGCCCGAAGGTCCCATGATCGCGACCATCTCGCCTTCATCGACCTTAAGGTTTATATTCTTCAGAACGTTGATCTGTCTTTTATCAACAACATATGTCTTGCAAAGATCTTTTGTCTCGATTACCGTAGCCATTATTATTTCCTCCCTATTATTCGATGCCTGCCGTGTCACGGCTTACTATCTTCTTTGTGTAAAGCGCCGTGATGAATGCCGTGATCACAGTTACTATCATGATGATCCCCGGATACATTACGAAGCACCCCGGTATGTCGTAGTTGTAATCTATATCTGATGCTCCCATCATTCCGAAAATAGGACTTATGCACAGTTCCGTCATAGGCACCGACAGGATCACCGCAAGAAGCATCGCAGCCAGCGCCGCAATAAAGAACCTGTTGACGTGCCACCTGATGACCGTTCCGTCTTTGAATCCGACGGCCTTTGCTATAGCGATCTCGCTCTTCTCGTCAGCGATGAATGATCTCTCCATAAGGACCGTAACAAGGATAACTACAATGAGCACGATCAGGAGCAGGAGCTTTGAGACTGTGCTCATTACCGGATATACCCTTACACAGTCGGCACAGAACTCGGACGCGTTGAACACCTCGTTATTTCCGGTGAGTTCCCTGATCCTGGCAACTCTCTCATCGATGGTCTTCTGATCCGGATCATCCGTAAAGTCGAGCATAAACTGCGAAGGTGAAGTCAGATGTGAGAAATCCGTCGGCGCGTCCTCATGCAGGAGAACGACTTTTCCAAGCTGGTTCATCGACTGGTAATATCCCGTGATAAGCAGTTCTTCAGTCCTGCCGCCGTAATCTATCCTGACCGTATCGCCGGGCTTTGCGCCGGTTAATTCGGTAAAATGCTTTGTTACGGCGATCTCATTGGGATTTGAAGGCGCTTTGCCCTCTGACATCCTGTGATCAGAAGCCTTTGTCCTCCAGTTCTGTTCAACGGCATAGGAATATGTGGTGCCTTCGACTTCAAACTGATAAGTGTAGATCAGTCTTATGCGCGACGTACACGGCATGCCTTCATTAGTAAACCTTTTAGAAAGTTCGTCCAGATATTTGTCGAGTTCCGCTTCGCCTCCGGCATGAATAAAAGATGTCGCTTTGTCAGTGTCCGTTATAAAAACATCCGCTTCAGGCGCAAACAGGTAAAGGATCTTCTCGCTTTTCATCGTGTTCGCGGTGTTTACGATCATAAGCATCAGGACCGTGCAGAGAGAGAAGGTGATGATGACCGTTACAAATCTTTTCGGGCTCGAGAGAATATCGTTTACCGCAAGATACCACGAAGACCTGAACATATTCTTCGCGATCCTGATTCCGCCCTTCTTCCTGAACCTCTCACCAGTCTGTCCGGATCTTACCGCGTCGACAGGTGTGAGCTTCTTGATCCTTGATGTGCTTAAGTAGGCGAAAAGGATTACCAGAAGCGTTACACAGACAGAACCTGTTATGTTCCAGACATAACCCAGCTCCGTTCCGAGGACCATGTCCTTGGTCATTGCGTCAAGAAGGATATCGCCGAACGGAATGCTGATAAAGAAGCCTATGACTGAACCTGCGACCGCGATAACCGCATACTTGAACAGATAAAGGTTCCTGATCTTCCTGTCCCCGATACCGATGGCCTTCATGACACCGATCTCCCTGTAGTCTTCGCCGATCGAGAAGTTTATCGAGAACCGCAGTACCAGGAACGAGACTATCATGAGGCAGATGCTCAGGATGACCACTACAAACGCAATGATAAGATTCATAATATACGCCATCTTAAGAGATGCCGTACGGTCGGCATATTCTATCCCCTCAAGTCCCGAAATGGCGGAACTTACGGCAGAAGGATCATCCGTCCTGATATAAAACAATTCTCCGCAATAGTACTGGAAAACCGTCTCATCCTCAACGAATCCCGCAAAGTCGGATTCATTCATAAGGAACCTCGGATTGCCCATGAATTCCGAACCGAAGACCGCATCTTTAAGAGTGCCTGCAATTGTCAGGGTTGCTTTTGCATCTCCTTTGGAGAGCGTGATCTTATCTCCGATCTCAAGGCTGTTGCCTCTTAAGAAACCTCCGGAAACAATGACCGTACCTTCATCCACGGAAGTTATCGCATTATCATCCTTATCGAAAAAAGTGATCCCCAGTCTGTCAATGGAATCCAGCATGCCGCTGTTTGTAACTTCGAGTTTGCTGCCGTCCTCTGCCAGGATATCGCCTTTCGTGACATAAACGACTGTATCGATACTGTAGCCGGCAACTTCGGGAATAGCTTTTACTGTCTCTTCCGTTCTTCCGATCGAATACTCTCCGATGGTTACGATCTGATAGTCGCCTAACCCGGCCTTTTCGAACATGTAGTCCGTGCCGTTCATAACGACAACGAAATTGTATATACCGCTTGCAAAGAAAACGCTTGCGATAATTACGAAGAGGAACAGTATGATGTTCATCGTTTTGTTTCTCTTCAGATCCTTTTTCAGTATTCTTCCCAGCATTTATCTGACCCCTTCTTCCGGTTTATGCCAAGATGATACATTCTGAATTATTAAACAATCTTTAAATCCCGCAAATACCGTGAAATGCTGCGTTTGCGGGTTTGCATCATGTCAAGTCCCGTGCAGGATATCAGGCCATCTTCACGACCGCGACAGCCGTAAAACCGTTCTCATCTGCTTCGGCATAAACATCGCCGTCCATCTTCTGCATAAGATGCTTGCATATATAAAGGCCAAGCCCGGAGCCCTGCACGCCTTCCGAGTTCTTGCCGCGATAGAAGGAGTCGAAGATACTCTGCATATCGGTCTCGTCCGGAACCATGCCGGTATTCTTTACGCAGATAAGCTTGCAGTCTTCCTCTTCTTCAAAATATATGGTCACGGACTTTCCGTCACCGTATTTGACAGCGTTTTCCATAAAATTCTGAAGCACCTCGACAAGTCTGTCAGGGTCACATTTCAAAAGACAGTTCGAGTGTTCCTTAATAACAAAATCCGTATGCAGGACTGAGAGTTTATCCTGATAATAGACCCAGATCTTTTTCATGACGTCATCAAGATAGACTTCGCTCATAACAACTTTAAGGTCTATGAAATCCTCTCTGGAGATCTTGCTTATCTCGCCCGCGTATCGCTTGATCTCTTCGGTGTTTTTGAGGATGCCGTCCAGAGCTTCACGCCTCTTTTCCTCACTGTCATAAATGCCCTCTTTCAGAGCCTTTGTGTAAAGCTCGATCGCGGACAGCGGGGTCTTGATGTCATGCGACAGAGACAGTACAAGAGTCTTTTTCTCTTTCTGGTATTCGAGTTCTTTCCGCTTTGATTCCTCAAGATTCTCGCGGAGCATATCCATGCCCCAGATAAACTTTCCGAAATATCTGCTCTTCTCCTGCTTAACAGGTGCGGTCAGATTGCCCTTGGCGAGATCGACGGTCATATCGGTCATGCTGCTGAAGGGCTTCAAAACTTTTCTGTCGATATAAATAACAACGCCTACTGTAAACACAAACATCACCGCGAGACACACATCTACGATGACAACGGTCTTATAGTCGATCTTCTCCTCATAACCTATGCGGTACAGCTCTCCGCCGCTCTCCGCAACGATATATCTGAAATTGACCTCCGAACCGTCGAAAGGTTCTATCCTTATAACCGTCTCATAATCATTCAGATCGATATTTCCGGCAGGCTCGGAAGCAAGCCTTCTCGCGACCTGCTTGGCCTCGACAATGCACAGGCTGTCATCCTTTCCGAGGCTCGCGAAAATAAGCACATTGCTCAACATTATGAGCAATATCTCAACAATGATTATTCCAACAACGGCTTTCCGGAACTTACTCAAATCTGTAACCTACTCCCCATACGGTAAGAATGCGGGAAGGATTCTTGGGATCCTTCTCGATCTTTTCCCTGAGCCACTTGATATGAACATTCAGGGTCTGCATCTCGGACTCCGAATCACTTCCCCAGATCGTGCTGAAGATATATGTCTTCTTGAGCGTCACGCCCTTGTTGTCGATCAGGAGCTTGAGAAGATCGAACTCCTTTGCCGTGAC
>CACYRM010000082.1:0-13411 GCA_902776845.1 Oscillospiraceae bacterium | reverse complement strand
ATCGAGAATTTGCGCTTGAAGATACCTCTTATCTTTGCGAGCAGGATATCGATATCGTAGGGCTTTTCAATATAATCGTCCGCACCGAGATCAAGCCCTTTGAGCTTGCTCTCCTTGTCGGTCTTCGCGCTGGCTATAAGAATGTGGGTATTGGCATCCTCGCGGATCTTCGAGCATACCGTAAAGCCGTCGATATCGCCCGGGAGCATGATGTCCAGCACAATGAGCTTTGCGCCGTATTTCTCATAAAGCTCAAGTGCCTTTCTGCCGCTGTCCGCAAGCGACACGGTATAGTTCTCCTTGCGCAGGAAATCGCACAGCAGCGTTCCGATCTCCGCATTGTCTTCAACCACGATTATGTCCGGCATTATTCGGTCTCCAATGTTATTTTGGAATTATTTTATCGCAGTTCCACGGGAAAAATCTATTTATATGCGTGTTCACAGCACACTTGCAGCATTATTAAGTTTTTAACCGATTCCGATTTCAGTCAAAAATCCAAGAATGAAATCATTTGCCTGTCCGAAATCACAATCTATGCTTTCGCCGTTTTTAAGCCTGAATCTTATTCCCTCAACAGATAACGCAGCATGTTTGATATCTTTATAATAAATTGGTTTGTTTCCCTCAAATAAACTGCTGTAAATGGCATTCCTCGTTAATAAGATACCTTTGGCTTTTCCCTTGCCAAACAGTTTCTTAGTCCGGTTATCAATTGCGATTACATCTTCCGGCTTGGCACCGGAAGCGTACTGCGCTAAAGCATCCTTTGCTTCCGGATCATCAGACTGACAGAATCTCAATTTCTCATACCTGTGTTTTTTCTGGGCAATAATGATCTTTGACTTAATATACTCAGCTGTTTCCTTATCATTCTTTTTCTGTGATAAGGATTTATTCTGTTGAACTGCCGGTCTATCATCTGTTTGATCTTTTCCTGATGTTTTTCGGGCTTTAGAATAAAAAGCCGTCATTATTTCCTGGGCTTTTTCATTTTCTCCGAGCTTTTTATAACAACCCGAAATATCAAGGAGCAGAGCAAGTGTGCCCGGATGCTCTTCACCCAAAACCCTGCATCTGATCCCGTAGCACTTCTCATAAGAATCTATAGCTTTCTTATAATCGCCTACTGAACTATAGGCAACAGCAACATTCCTTAACGCATTGAGCGTTCTCGGATGTTCCTCGCCAAGAACAACACATTCACTCTCATAGCACTTTTTGATCAATTCGACTGCTTTTTCATTATTCCCGGTTTTATAATATGAGCCGGCAAGAGCATTCAAAAAAACAAGTGTATCCGGATGCTTATCCCCTAAAACCCTGCAGCCTGTTTCATAACATTTTTCATTGAGTTCCAATGCCTTCTCATGTTCTCCAAGCGAATCGTAGTCGTCGGCAAGCCCATGCAGTGAGACCAGCGTATCCGGATGTTCCTTTCCTAAGATCCCGCACCTCATCTCATAGCACTTTTCATGCAGTGTAACAGCTTTCTCATTCTCACCGAGAGAATGATATGCATTTGCAAGATTACAGATTGTCTTAAGTGTTTCAGGGTGTCCGGCCTCCAGGACTCTGCACCTGATCTCATAGCATTTTTGATGTAATTCAACAGCTTTTTTACTGTCTCCGAGAGAGTCACAGACACAAGCCAGATTATTTAAGGATTTGAGTGTTTCAGGGTGTTCTTCACCCAGAACCCTGCATCTTTCCCGGTAGCAGATCCCGTTCAATTCAAAAGCTTTCTTATAGTTGCCTGATGAATTATAAACAGCGGCAAGATTGCTAAGCGAACCAAGCGTGTCCGGATGATCTTCTCCCAGAATCCCGCACCTTTCCTCATAGCATTTATTCAATAATTCAAGAGCTTTCTTATAGTTTCCGCACAACTCATATGCAACCGCCAAATCATTTAATGAACCCAGTGTAATTCTATGTGTTTCTCCCAAAACACTGCACATAGACGCATAGCACTTCTCAAACAAAGTGATCGCTTCCTTATATCGCCCAAGTTTACGGTATGCATCCGCGTAATTATTCAGTGTAATAAGTGTAGCCAAATGATCGTTTCCAATAACACGGCAACGTATTTCATAACACTTTCCCAATAACTCAAGAGCTTTCTCATAGTTCCCTAGCGCATCATAAGAACCTGCAAGATTACAAAGCAAAGTAAGTGAATCCGGATGTTCTTTACCCCGGATCTTACAATTGAGTTCATAACATTTTTCATATAATTCAAATGCAGTCTTATAATTCCCCAACAGATCATATGTATCAGCAAGATAAAACAAAGCATCAATCGTATCCGGATGTTCTTCGCCTGATCTGTCAGAGAGAATCTCATATAATCTGTTTGCCCAATATAGAGAGTTGTTATAGTCAAGCTTTACATTGTCCCCGTCCCTGTACATTTTATAAAGCTTATAAACTGCATCGCGAAAACCGGCTTCAGCAGCTTTTGTTATCAGTCTCACGCCCCTGTCTATGTCGATCTCCACGTCGATACCCTTGAGATATGCCAGGCCGATAAGATAATTGTGTTCAGGTTCATCGTTATTCTCTGATATTGCTATTCCTATCAGCGAATTAGTTAAACGCCTGTTGAATGCTTCTTCATCTTTCGTATCTGTACATTCAGGTATATCTTTATAGTCTCTTCTAAGTGCTTCCTTATCCGTTTCCACCATCTCCGCAGGAAGGATACGCTTGCTCAGTTGTTTTGCCTTGGGATATTCCACCCTCATTATGAAGTTTGGTGTTCCGTCCGGCTGTCTTTCCAGCAGGCTCGGTGTTACCAGCAGAGTGAATAACCTGCTGTCATTCAGTATCCTTTCTATATTCTCCCTGAAACTCTCTCCGGGGGTAAGGAACTCATCGAACCATATCGCTATGTCTTCGCATTCCGGATTCTTATGGATAAGCTTCATCAGTTCATTTGCATGTTTTCTGTCCTTCTTTCTGTAACTCAGGAAGATATATGCGTCAAATGCTTTTCTTATCCTTTGAGCCAGTTCGTCACTGATAAGCACTGATTCAAGATATTTCTTCAGTTTGTCCTTATAATCTATTGCCGTAAGATCTGTACTGTTCGGTCTAAGATACTGCAGTTCTCCGAACTTCTCAGGTTTCTTATAGAACTCATATAAGCCTGATTCCATCATGAGAGGCAGGACAGGGATATTCTTTTCCCGGGCAAACCTGTAATCGAAGTCCATTGCCCTGTTGGGTGTAGACAGCAGTCTGAATGATACGGGTATGACAAACAGGCTCATACGTTCAAGATCGACAAGAGTATTCTCATCCGTAAGAGAACTGTTCATATCTTCCGTATAGAAAATGACACAGTCATTGGCTTCATGAATGTCTTTGCATATATCTTCAAAGTACCTGTCAAAATCTTCGGGATGACAAGCGAAATACACCTTGGGTTTGTTCTTTGGACTGGAATTGCCGCGTGTTTTATATGAAAAGACTGTCGCCATGATATTTCATCCTCCGGTCGCCCGTCACATTAATTTATATAATATTTTACAGCATTAGTCAGCATTAGTCTTACAGCAGTATCCCGGTCGGAAATCATCTTTCAACCAGTTAATTTCCCGTCCGAACGACAACAAGAAAACATCCTTCAACTAGTTAATTTCCCATCCGAACGACAAGTTAAAAGACCTTTGCAACTAGTTAATTTGCCGCAGGCAAATTACTGTTCGTATGTTGCAAAGGTCTTTATATCTTGGCGCTCCAAGCAGGAATTGAACCCGCATCTGCGGTACCGGAAACCGCCATTCTATCCATTAGACTATTGGAGCATCAGGTTATTCTTAACTCTGCGTATTATACATTATCAGTCTCTGATTTGTCAGATGGTGTCCTGTTTTCATCAAGGATCCTGAGAAGCCCGATTATCTCCGTGACCGTCTTATCCTGCCGCACGGAGGATGGCTTGAAGAGCATGTAAGGCGTTGCACCGGTGGCGTTTATCGTTACCCTCGCGCCGTAGAAGTGGTCGCGCATCAGGGCGCCCAGAGCCTGCATGTCTATCTGGAGATTCGGATTGAGGTAGAGCCTTACGCCGGCATTCTTGATCGATGTTTTCGTAAAGCCGAGCGAGCTTGCCATTGCTTTCAGAAGAGATACTCCCGAGAGGATGTATATCTCGGGCGGCGCGTCGCCGTAGCGGTCGGTTACCTCGTCTATGAAGTCTCCGTATGCCTCGAAATCAGAGATGTCGCCTATACGTCTGTAGCAGGTCATCCTCGCAGCCTCATCCTGAATATAGGATGCCGGAATATATGCGTCGTAATCGACCTCGACGCTGAAGACTTTTTCGCTCAGTTCCGTATTGCCGGTAATAACCTCAGCATCAAGCACCTCGTCTTTTCCGGACTTGAGAAGACGCACTTCCTCGTCGAGCAGACGGCAGTAAAGTTCATAACCGATAACATCCATCTGGCCGTGCTGTTCCGCGCCCAGAAGGCTTCCCGCGCCTCTTACCTCGAGATCGCGCATCGCGATCCTTACACCTGAACCGAGTTCCGTGAATTCGCGCAGCGCATTAAGACGCTTGGTCGCCTCCTCATTGAGGACGGCATCCGCATCATAAGTGATATATGCATATGCCTGCCTGTCTGATCTTCCGACACGGCCCTTGATCTGATAGAGCTGCGAGAGGCCGAAGCGGTCCGCGTTCTCGACTATGAGGGTATTTACGTTCGGCATGTCAACGCCGTTCTCGATGATCGTGGTGCAGACGAGAATATCGTATTTTCCGGCGATGAAGTCCGCGACAACGGTCTCAAGGCCGTTCTCGGGCATCTGTCCGTGGGCATAGGTTACACGAACGCCGGGCATTGCCTTGGCAAGGGCATCCGCGACTTTGTCGATATCCGATGTCCTGTTGTAAAGATAGAAGATCTGGCCTCCGCGCGAGATCTCACGCATGCATGCCTGGATAATGATCTGTTCGTCGTAGCCGAGGACATAGGTCTGGACGGCGCGTCTGTTGAAAGGCGCTTCCTCGAGGACCGAGATGTCTCTTATTCCGGACAGCGACATATGAAGCGTTCTCGGGATAGGCGTTGCCGAGAGAGACAAAACGTCGACATCCGTCTTCATGGACTTGATCTTCTCTTTGTGATTGACGCCGAAACGCTGTTCCTCGTCGACGACAAGGAGCCCGAGATCAGGCGGCTGGACATCATTTGAAAGAACCCTGTGGGTGCCTATGATGACATTGATCTTGCCGCTTTTGATATCGATAAGATTCTGCTTTATCTGCGCCTGCGGAACAAACCTAGAGAGAAGACAGACATTGACAGGGAAATCCTTCACCCTGCTCATGAAATTCTCGTAATGCTGCTGTGCGAGAAGCGTTGTCGGTGCCAGCATTATTACCTGCTTATCGTTCATGACAGCTTTGAACATCGCCCTGAAAGCGACCTCGGTCTTTCCGAAGCCGACATCCCCGCAAAGCAACCTGTCCATAGGTCTTTCCGACTCCATATCCGCCTTTATCTCGCGCACCGCGCGGAGCTGGTCGTCCGTCTCGACGAACGGGAACTTATCCTCAAAGAGCTTCTGCATCTCATCGTCCGGAGTGCAGGCAAAACCTTTGTTGACGCTTCTCGCGGCATAGATCTTCAGAAGGTCATAAGCAACTTTCTTGATCGCTTCCCTGGCCCTTGATACTGTTCTCTTCCATTCATCGCCGCCGAGCCTCGAGAGCTTGGGTTCACGCTCGCCGGGACCTACATATTTCTGCAGGGAATCAAGGTTCTCCGGAAGGATATATAACGTTTCTCCTTTTGCATAAGTGAGCTTTAGGTAATCCTTGCGGATGTCACCGACCTTCATGTTGATAAGGCCTTCGTAACGGCCGACACCGTGCTTGTCGTGGACTACATAATCTCCGGGACTGATCTCGCTGAAGAAATTGATCCTGTTCCCGCCCTTTTTCTTTTCGGGACGTTTCTGCTCTGTGCCGTATAACTCCTGCTCGCCCAATATGGTCAGGCCGATCTTCGGATAAGAGAAACCGGCCGGCAGGGGCGCGTCAATTATCGTTCTGAAGCAGTCATGATCCGCGAGGCGCTCTTTAAGCTGCTCATATCTTCTTCCGTGGTGGGCGACAAGATAGATGCCGTCCGTTTTTTTAAGGAGCTGCGAGAGCTCTTCGGCGCGGCCCGAATAGTTGTCTGCAGGAAATCCCGAGACGGTATGCGTCGTCCCGCCGGGCAGACCGTTGCCTGAAGACTGGAACATGGACAATGTAACAATGTTATCGAGGCCGTCCAAAGCCCTCATGAGCTTCGAGATGTTCACCATGGCAGAAGGAGCGCATGTAGGAGCGATACCTATCTCGAAAGATTCACGGCTGCGCTGCGCATACTCGCCCGCGTACGCATTCATTCTCGCGTCTATATCGACCATTTCGTCCGCAAAGAAGACCACGTCTTCCCCGTTTACGTAATCGACAGCCGTCCTGTAGTCCTTAAGAAGTATGCCGAGCCATCTTGCTATGCCTGAAGGCTCAATACCGTTCCTGATCTTCTCCGCATCGCCTGTGGCGGTCCTGGACAGAAGCTCTGCCGCGCGCCTTACTTCCCTCGTGGCGGTATTCATTTTCGCGAGGTCTTCCTGAACCCGCTCTAATATAATCTCCGCGAACTCTTCACGTCTGTCCTCAGGAAAAGCATATACGGAAGAAGGCACCGCGCAGGTCTCCTCGAGCTGTCCGGTCGATCTCTGCGTCTCCCTGTCAAAGGTCTTTATCTGGTCTATCTCGGTATCGAAAAAACTGACTCTCACAGGTTCCGTGTACGATGGTGAATAGATATCGACGATGTCTCCCCTCACGGAAAACTCGCCCTTCTCCATTACCTGCGGCACATTCTCATATCCGTTCAGGAGCAGTGACGCGACAAGCTCATCACGCTCAAGCTCCTGTCCGACCTTAAGATTTATTATTCTTTTCGAAAAAACATCCTTCGGCTCAAGTTTATTAAGCAAAGCGCCGGCCGTGATAACAGCTGCCCCGAATCTGCCCGTAACGAGCTCAGAGAGCGCCGCGGATCTCGTAAGCTCCAATTCCCTTGAAGAAGCCTCAGCGCTAACCAGAGACAATTCCGAGGGCATCAGGACGGATACCGGATCATCTGTAAATGCCGCGCAGTAAGACGCGGTCACGCGCGCCCTTGCGCTGTCCGGCTCGATAAAGACCGCTTTACGGCCGTTAAGGCGGGCCAAAGCCATCGCGACATAGACCTTCTGCTCCGCGCAGAGGCCCGTGATATTAAGATGCTTTCCTGTCAGAAGACTTGAGGAAAAAGCGTAGGCGAGCTCTTTGTCGGCTTCGATCCTGCCGAGGAGCTCAATGAGATCCTTATCCATTGGCAATGATCTCCTCGACTGCCCCGCATGCCTTAACGAACGCGTCGTTCATCATGGAACGCTCGTCCTGCGGCACTTCGGAGAGAACGTAATTCACAAGATCCCAGTGCTCGGGAACCGGACCGGTGCCTATCCTTACGCGCGGGAACTCCTCCGTTCCAAGGAGCTGGATGCATGATTTCATGCCGTTATGCGTTCCTGCGGAACCCTTGGGCCTGACCCTTATCGTGCCTTTGGCGATATCGATATCATCGTAGACCGTGATGATGTTCTTCGGCGGGACCTTAAAGAATCTGCTTACCTCAACAAGGCATTCGCCGGAGTTGTTCATGAAAGTGGTGGGCTTAATGATGATGACGTCCTGCCCGCCTATCTTTCCCTTGCCCCAAAGGCCTTTATACTTCTCTTTGCCCAAGAAAATGCCATGTTTATCCGCAAGCATATCCACAGCGAGATAGCCCATATTGTGCCATGTATAGATATACTGTCTTCCCGGATTACCGAGCCCGGCTACTATCCACATCTTAAACCTTCCGCGGGATCAGACCTCGGAACGCCTGTCGTCGAGTCTTATGTAATTCTCGCCTCTCAAACGGCTCTTGTCCGCAACCCAGTTCTCTTTGTTGAGCTGCTTGGATCTTCCGATACCCAGAGAGAGTGCCGGAACATCGGACGTGATCGTGGAGCCAGCGGCGATGTAGCAGTCCTTGCCGAGAACGACGGAAGATACGATATTGGAGTTGCCTCCGATAAATACGTTGTCCTCGATCGTGCATCCGATCTTGTCCTGACCGTCAAAGTTACATGTGACGGTGCCGCATCCGAAGTTGACATTGCGGCCGACCTTGGAGTCACCGATATAAGTAAGGTGACGCGCTCTGGTGTATTCACCGATGACTGAACCCTTGACCTCAACATACGCGCCGAGCGTAACATGATCGTCGATCCTGGATTCAGGTCTGATATGAGTATAAGGTCCGATACGGCAGTCCTTGCCGATCGTGCTTGATGAAACTATTGAATTATCGACAACCGTGCCGTCGCCTATGTCTGAGCAGTCTATTCTCGTGTTCTCACCGATGATGCAGTCCTCACCGATATTTGTGTTGCCGATAAGTGTTGTGCCCGGGAGGATAACCGTATCCTGGCCGATCTCAACTGCGTGATGGATCCATGTCGCATTGGGATCAACGATCTCAACACCGTTCTTCATGTGACGCTCAAGGATCCTGCGGTTCATGATGTTCCTTACCTGGGCGAGCTGGATCCTGTCATTGACTCCCCTTGTATCGTCGAAATCGCATACAACGGCGCCTACCGTATAGCCGTCGCCGATAAGGATGCCGATCGTATCCGTAAGATAATATTCCTTCTGTGCGTTATTAGCGCCGATCCTTCCCAGAGCGGAGATGAGCAGAGGTGTCTTGAAGACATACATAGAAGAGTTGATCTCCCTGACCTTAAGCTCTTCCGGTGTGCAGTCCTTGTGCTCAACGATCTTGAGGACATTGCCGTCCTTGCCCCTGATGATCCTTCCGTAACCTGTGGGATCGTCTGCTTCAGCCGTGATGAGCATGGCAGCGCAGTTCGAAGCTGCGGTATCGAAAGCATCAAGTGCCTTCTTGATCGTATCGGCAGAGACCATCGGACAGTCGCCCGGGAGGACTATCGTAAGTCCGTCTCTTCCCTCAAGGAAAGGAGCTGCCTGCATAACGGCATGACCTGTTCCTCTCTGTTCCTCCTGAAGCACGTAAGCGACATTCTCACCAAGAACGCTTCTTATCTCAGCCTGTGCTTCACCTACTATATATACCTGATCCTGGCAGCCTGCTTCCTGAAGAGCATCAGCCACCCATTGGATGATCGGTTTGCCCGACACCTGGAAAACGACCTTGGAGTGCTTGGACTTCATTCTCGTGCTTTTTCCTGCCGCCATAACAACCGCGCTGATTTCCATATTTAAACCTCTTGAAATTCTGATTTGGGATTTTACCCCCGACATTATAACAAATCTTTATTTCTAATTAAATGAAAAGCCCTGCTCTTTATGGGACAAAGGGCAGGGACTTGTGATTCATGTTTTGATAATATTAAATGCTCGAAAACACTTGCTTTTCAGTATTTCCTCTTATCAGAGACCCTCAACGGAAGCGATAGCCTCACGCATATTTGCCTCAGATTTCTTAAGGAGCTCGTACTCTTCATCGGTAAGACGCATGTCGATGATCTTATCAACGCCGTTTGCGCCGATGAGTGCGGGAACGTCAAGAGTAACACCTGAAATGCCGTACTCGCCGTTAAGTCTTGTGGATACTGTTCTGATGGTATGCTCATCTTCTGTGATGCTTCTGAGGAGTGTGGCAGCGCTTACAGCGATACCGTTGAATGTGGCACCCTTGAGCTTGATGATCTCAGCGCCGGAAGACTTTGTCTTCTGTGCAATCTCATCCTTGACGTCCTGACCGAAAGGTACGCCGATAGCTTCTGCGTACTCGTCAATGGACATACCTGCAACGTGTGTGTGGCTCCATGCGGGGAACTGTGTCTCGCCGTGCTCGCCGAGGATATAGCCGTGAACGTTTCTAACGTCAACGCCGAGTTTTCTGGAGATAAGGACTCTGAAACGTGCGGAGTCAAGATTTGTACCGGAACCGATGATCCTGTTAGAAGGAAGTCCTGACCACTCTGCAACACCCTTGTTGTAGTGCTCCATGATGCTGTCTGTGATGGTGTGAGCGAGCTTGACGTTCTTCTTTGCAAGGTCAAGTCTTGTCTCGCCTTCTTTTCTCGGGATGCCTGCAGTAATGATGATGCAGTCTGCGTCCTTAACGTCAGAATAGTCGCCCGCGTGAATATACATATCGCCGATGAACGGAAGTCCGTGGCTGATATCCAGAGCCTCGCCAAGAGCCTTCTCCTTATTTACATCAATAAGAACGAGCTCAGAGCAGAGCTGCTGCATTGCGATTGCGAAAGCTGTGGTTGATCCTACTGCGCCTGCGCCGATAATAGCGACTTTTGTTCCTTCTTGTTTATACATGTCTCATATGCCCCCTTTTGTAGCAGTATGAATGATATCAAGAAAGAATATTCAAATAAAGTCATTATTCGTTGCAAAAATTACCTAAAAAATGCACTCACGACCGCCCGCGAAAGTGTAATTTGATAATTTGATAATCAAAGTTTTTCCCTTGATTTTACAGGGTTTTACGGGCTTTTCAGTCCTTATAATCGAATTGACGGTGGTTTATCCGGGACCCGATATAATGAATCCATAGATGAGGCATTACCTAACAGGCGGTTGTCCTCAGAAAATGGAATGAAATGCCGCCCCAGTTTCTCAGGCTACGGGCGGCTTTTTTCTTAGTTTTAAAACAAAGAGCTATAATCAGCGTTAGATTTCCATAACCATATCCATAACAGCTTCTCTTATCTCTGAAGCGTGATCCAGAAGATACTTTTCCCTGTATGAATAGTCGTGCCTGCTTCCGTCCCATTCGCTGTAAACGGACAGCTCCGCGATAATGACCACATTGCCTTCCACATAGAACAGCGCATGAATGGTTGCATCATCAACATAGGGCATCTCCCCTTTAAACCAGTCTGCATCCTCGCTGTTTACGTAACGCTCAGCCTTAGTGGTCCTATACCACTCTTCGTATGCGGCGCGGGCCTGTTCCGCAGTATCATAGACTTCATAACTGTATTCCGAGATATTCCCGTTCTGCTGATTTGTATATATCTCCAGGTATGTTCCTTTGGTCTTATCCTGCCTCTTGATCATTGTCCAGCCGCGCTCTATATACTTTTTCTCATTTATATCCATGGAACATTTCGAGACGCAGTTTGAGAACTTATCCAAAGTTTCTGCTGTTGTGATCTCCGGTGTGGTCCCGGTATCCCTGCGGCCGTTAAGCAGGATCAATGCGGCAGCGGCGGAAATAGCCGCCACAGCCGCTAATATACATATCAGTACCAGTACACGTTTCATCCCGAATTGTCTGTCCCCTTTTCGAAAACCACTAATATTATATTTATCTAATCCTATAAGCAAAATAGAAAACGGCGCAAGACCTTAAAGGTCTCACGCCGCCATAAGTGCTTTTAGATCTGAACTTAAGATCACATCTCCTGAGGGAGCTCCAATGTTCTCTCAGCATTGAGCTTGGCGCAGAGTTCAACGAACTTATCCAGAGCAACGCCCTGAAGCTGCTTGTTGGAGCCTCTTACGTTAACAGATACCGTATTCTCGGCAGCTTCCTTGTCGCCTACAACGAGGATATAAGGATCCTTCATCTGCTTGAATCTCTTGATCTTGTCTCTCATGTTGACGTCAGTCAGGTCGGACTCGACTCTGATGCCCGCATTTGTGAGAGCCTCAGCAACCTTCTGCGCATATTCGTTGTGCTCGGGTCTGATCGGTACTACTGCAACCTGGTAAGGGTTGAGCCAGAACGGGAATGCGCCCTTGAAGTGCTCTGTGATGATACCGATGAAGCGCTCGAAAGAACCGAAGATGGCTCTGTGGATAACGATAGGCATCTTCTGAGCGCCGTCCTTGTCGACGAATGTAAGCTCGAAATTGTGAGGGAGCTGGAAGTCGAGCTGGACAGTACCACACTGCCACTCACGTCCCAAAGCATCCTTGATCTGAAGGTCGATCTTCGGGCCATAGAACGCGCCGTCGCCTTCGTTGATCTCGTAATTGCCATCACCGTACTTCTCGTCGAGAATAGCCTTCAGTGCAGCCTCAGCGGCATTCCAGGACTCGATATCGCCCATGAAATCGTCAGGTCTTGTGGAGAACTCGGCACGGTATGTAATACCGAATGTCTTGTAGATCTCGTCAGCAATTGCGATAACGTCCTTGATCTCATCCTTGATCTGGTCAGGGGTTACGAAAGTATGGTCATCGTCCTGACGGAACTCCTGAACTCTGAAAAGGCCGTTCATCTGACCGGACTTCTCCTTGCGGTGGAGAACATCATATTCGCTGTAGCGGATAGGAAGTTCCTTGTAAGAGTGCATTGTGCGCTTGTAAGACATCATTGCGTTAGGGCAGTTCATCGGCTTGGCAGCCATTGTGTCCTCTGCCTCGATGGCATACTTCTCGGGAGCATCCTCGCCCTCTACAGCGTCCGTAGCGTTAACACCCTTTGTGATACCGGGAACGATGAACATGTTGTTCTGATAGTGTGCCCAGTGGCCGCTGATGAGCCAGAGCTTCTTATTGTTGATCAGCGGTGCGGAGATCTCGGTGTATCCGTGCTTGCCCTGGATCTCTCTGGAATACTTCATGAGTTCCTGATAAAGGATCCAGCCCCTCGGGAGCCAGTAAGCCATACCCGGAGCCGTCTCACGGAACATAAACAGGTCAAGTGCGGTGCCGATCTTCTTATGGTCTCTCTCCTGAGCTTCCTTAAGCCATGCTAGGTGAGCCTTGAGTTCGTCCTTTGAAGGGAAAGCAAACAGATAGATCCTCTGGAGCTGGTCTCTCTTCTCGTCACCTCTCCAGTAAGCGCCCGAAACATTCTTTATCTTGAAAGCAGCACTGAAAAGTTCCTGTGAATTGTCTATATGAGGACCACGGCAAAGATCAACGTAGTCATCACCTGTGTAATAGATCGAAATGATCTCGTCAGCAGGCAGATCGATAATAAGTTCTGTCTTGAACTTCTGGTCCTTGAACATCTCAAGAGCCTCTTCCTTGGAGATCTCCTTGCGTGTCCAGGTCTCCCTTCTCTTGATGATCTCATGCATCTTCTCTTCGATAGCAGGGAAATCCTCTTCTGTGACAGTTCTCGGAAGGACGAAATCGTAATAACATCCATCCTCGATCTCAGGTCCGATAGCGTACTGTACCTCTTTGCCGTAAATCTCGATCACAGCCTTTGCCAGGATGTGCGCAAGAGAGTGACGGTACACCTTCAATACTTCTTCTTTTTCCATTTTTAATTCCTCCTCTAGAGTTTTATGCACAGAACCGCTGTGCAGATAGATGAAGATTGTACCACAAAGA
>CACYRM010000081.1 GCA_902776845.1 Oscillospiraceae bacterium | reverse complement strand
CAATGCTGTTATCAACGTTGAGGGTTCTGACGTATTCGTATCTTTCGAGAACGTTACAATCAAGCTCCCTGAGAGATATGCAGTTGAGGAAGTTATGGACCGTGACGGCCAGGAAGTTATCTTCGGTGTAAGACCTGAGGCAATCACAGACGATATCACATACGTTACAGATCACCCTGAGTCTGCATTCACAGCTGACGTAGACGTCGTCGAAATGCTCGGTGCTGAGACATATCTCTATGTCACAGTTAACGGATCACTCCCGCTTACATGCCGCGTTGACCCTACAACATCCCAGTCTGCAGTTGGTCAGGTTGTTGACCTCGCAGTTGACTCCAACCGTATCCACCTCTTCGACAAGGATACAGAGCAGAGCATCATTTCATAATCAAATAATTCAAGAACCTCAATTAAGAGACCGTGAAGCCTTATCAAGGAGTTCACGGTCTCTTTGTATATATGGCAAATAAGTGTCAGATTTCCCGTTTGCTTGCACCTTTTAGCGAAAAATAATATCATCTAATATAGCGTTTTAGGCGTTCTTATTGCTTTGCGCGTAAAACAGCAGAGCAATTATAATTTCTTTAAGAGGTAGAAGCCATGGAAGAGATAAAGAAATGTATGCGTCAGGTAAAAACGATTATTTCCGCGAATTGCGGAGTAATTGATACAGCGGGAAAGATCCTTGCTGCCACAAACGAGATTGGGGAAGAGGAGATCGATCCTTCCTTCAGAGCCGTTGTATCATCGGATAACCTTTTTGCCTCAACCGCAGACAGGACTTATCTCAAAGTCTTTATCGGCGAGCAGCTGAAATATATCTTATATATCGAGAGCACCGAACCGGATGCCAAGATCACGCTTCAGCTTATAGCCGAGTGGATGAAGACGCTTGTTAAAGAGAAGGGAACGGATGCGGAGAAGGCGATATTCATCCGTAACGTACTGCTCGATAACGAGATCAGAAGCGAAGTGCCTATGATCGCAAGGGGATATAAGATAGACTGCAACGATCCGAGACTTGTCCTTGTTGTAAGGACCACCGCGGATCAGAGCGCGGAGGCTTTTGAGATTTTGCAGAATCTCTATACCGATTCCGATATTGCAACGGTTATCTCCATGGATGATACGACGGCGATCGTTATCATCGATGCCCTTGAATCGCAGGTAAGCGAGGAGACAAGAGACAGCTTTATCGAAGAGAATTCACAGTCCGTACTGGCATGCCTTACTTCAGAAGGGTGCAAGGCCAAGGTTGCCGTCGGTTCTGTCGTAAGTTCATTCATGGATATAAGCAAGTCTTATTCCGATGCCATGACAGCGCTTAAAGTCAGCAAGATCTTCGACGGCGAGGCCGACCTGTCAAGATATGACAAGCTTGGACTCGGAAGACTGATCTATCAGCTTCCCAAGCCGCTTTGCGAGATGTTTATCAGAGAGGTTTTCCCCAACGAGGCATTCAAGCAGCTTGATGAAGAGACCAGGACCACCATCGACACATTCTTCGCCAACGATCTGAACGGTTCCGAGACCTCAAGAGAACTGTTTGTACACAGAAATACTCTGGTGTACAGACTTGAGAAAGTTAAGACAAAGACCGGTCTTGACTTAAGGAAATTTGATGATGCGGTACTCTTTAAGATGGCAACGATGGTAAGGACCTATATCGATTATCTTAACGATACCAATGACAACAAGATCAGGTAAAACGAATTGATAGATTTTATTGATGTAGAAAAGACATACAAATCGGGGGTTGAAGCTCTCAAGGGCGTCAGCTTTACGATCGAAGACGGTGAATTTGTCTTCATTATAGGCAAATCAGGATCAGGCAAATCAACACTTTTGAAATGCATCACCTGCGAGGAGACACCCACCTCAGGCAAAGTAACTATCGACAACTTTGACATTTCCCATATGAGCCGTGCGCTCGTTCCTGTTTTGCGCAGAAGGATCGGAATGATCTACCAGGATTTCCGTCTTATCGAGTCCAAGACAGTAGCCGAGAATGTTGCGTTCGCAGGCGAGATCATCGGCGTTCCGAAGCAGAACCTCATGAATACGGTTCTGATATGTTTATCCGTAGTAGGACTTAAAGACAAAGCCGACTGTTATCCGCAGGAGTTGTCCGGCGGTGAGCAGCAGAGAGTCGCTATCGCGAGAGCGATGGTAAATAACCCCAGCCTTATCGTAGCGGACGAGCCTACGGGCAACCTCGATCCCGAGACCTCGGAAGCTATCATGGCAATGCTCCTGGAACTCAACCAGAACGGCGGTACCACGGTAATCATCTGCACGCATGACAGCGCGATGGTTGACCGTATGAAGCAGCGCGTTATCGAGATCGATAACGGTCTTATTGCGAGGGATGAGAAGAAGAGCAGTTACAAAGGTGAACAGGCTGATCAGGAGCAGGTTCCGCAGGTTTCAAGGACTTCCCGCTATGGCGCCACGGTATCGTTTGGGGATGATGAGGAATACGGCGACGGTTACGATGATCCTAATTATGAAGCATCGCGCGTGGTATCACAGTCAAGCGGTCTTCTTTTCGGAGATATGGCTAATGCCGGAAAACTCGACGAGGCAAAAGAAGCAAAAGAAGACGTTTTCACGATGGAAGAAAAGAAGGGAACTGAACTGACTGAACCAGAGGATCTTCCGGAAGAGGTAATACCCGCAGAACCTGAGGTTAAAGCGGAAGAAAAACCGGAATCCGAAGTTAAGACAGAAGAAGTTGCTGAACCCGAAGTGATCGAGATCAATATCCCCGAGAAAGAGAGCACTGTATCTTTCGGTGATGAGATCCATGCACCTGCTTCTCCCGTGGTGAAAGGACATGCCGTGAATAAAGTGTCTTTCTCTGATGATCCCGATATAGCTTCTCCTGAAGAAGCGGCTGTGGCTTTTCCGGACAAGGAGGCTAAAGAAGACGCCAAAGAGGCTAAGCGCAGACAGAACCGCCTGACCCGTGAGGAGAAGCTTGCCCAGAAGGAAGCTAAAAGAAAAGAGAAGCTGGATAAAAAGAAAAAGGTGAGAAGGACTGACTTCACACCCGGAACTGATATAGATATTTTCCCGGAGGATGAAGAATAATGACCGGCAGAGCGTTTTTCAATTCAATCAAGGAAGGCGTCCTGGGCATTGTCAGACACCCTCTGGTTACGATGGCATCGATAACCACGATCATGCTGATGCTGATCATCATGGGCGCATTCTACATGTTCTCGGTCAATGCCAGAAGGATAATGACAAAGCTTTCCCAAAGACCTCCTATCGAAATATATATGGTGCTTCAGTGTACAGATGAGCAAAGGGAATTCGTATCCTCAAAACTCAGCAGCAACCCGGATATCATTGATTTCACAATGGCTTCTCCCGAGGAGAACTATGAGAACTTCAAGAGCAATCTCGGATCATCGTCTTCGATCCTTGATGATTTTGATTACAATATGTACCTGCCTTACACCTTCAGTATCCGTCTGGATGATCCTTCCCTTGCGGATCAGGTCTGTGCCGAGATAGCCACATACAGCGGTGTGTCCAAGGTTGCGCAGGAAAGCAGTGTAATGAATTTCCTTACCAGGGCTTCAAGAATAGTTAATATTACGACGGCGGCATCTTTTGTCGTGCTGTTTGTCATCGCCCTGTTCATTATCTCCAACATGGTCCGTATCTCCGTCTATTCAAGGGCGAATGAGATCGAGATCATGAAGTTTGTCGGAGCGACTAATAATTACATCAGACTGCCTTATGTAACGGAAGGCGCGATAGTCGGATTATTCAGCGCGTTAACGTCATGGGCAATAGTAACGATTGTTTATCATCAGGTTTACGACAGAGCCATGAGGTCTATCGATCCGAGCAGTTTCTACGCGCTCGCGACCACCAGATCGATCATGTGGCATGAACTCGTGATCCTTGTAGTAATGGGATTGATCATAGGAGCCGCGGGAAGCGGCATTTCGGTACGCAAGTACATCAGAGTGTGAGGCAGATCATGGATACTAAAGAGATTTCTGTAGAACACGAAAAAAGAACAAAGAGGGTATGGCGCAAGCTGGCAATGTTTTTTGTTGCCCTGCTCTGCTGCTTTATTGCGACAGCTTCAAGTTCATGGCTTACCGCCAAGGGTGTTGTTGCCGTAGGCGGTGTTCCGATAATCGTCAATGCCGTTACCAAGGAAGATATTGAGGATGCCAAGAACAAGAGGGATGCCGCGCTGGCTGAGGCGGAAGAAGCTTCAGAGCAGATCGATCAGCTTAAGGACAGAAGGTCTGATCTCGAAGGCGAACTCGAAAAGCTCAACGAGGCAAACGAAGCCCAAAGAGAGCAATATGAACTGATTTACGGTCAGCTGGTAGCTGCGCTTGAAGAAAAGGCCAAGGCTCTTGATGAATTCCTGGAGGCCCAGGAAACTCTCGAGACACAGCAAAAGCTGTTCACCGACAGAGTATCCATAATGTTCGAGTACCAGAACAAATCGACTCTTGAAGTCCTTCTTGAATCTGACAGCATTGCCGGTTTCTTTACGAATATGGAACTGATAACGCTCATCGCGGACAGTGATGCCCAGGCTATAGATATGCTTCAGGTAGCTCTTGATGATGCCCAGCTTCAGGCTGACATAAAGCTTCAGTATGCGGAGGAGATGCAGTCTATCGCAGATGAAAAGCAGAAGCAGCTTGATGAATTAAAGGAGCTCATCGGCACGACTGAAGCCACAATCGATGACGTTAATACGGATATCGATTCCTGGGAAGCGAAAGAGGACGAGCTTGAAGCTTATGCCGATTCCCTCACTGATGAGATCAAAAGACTGCAGCAGCAGTATGACCTTGAGCATTCCTATAAGACTGTCGGAGGAGTAACATTCCGCTGGCCGACATACAGCCATTACATTACTTCTTATTACGGAACCAGAATACATCCTGTTTACGGTACCGAAAAGTTCCATTCAGGAATCGATATCGGTGCGGGATACGGAGATACGATAATGGCTTCCGCATCAGGAGTGGTTATTTATGTAACGGAACCTTATGAAGGATGCAACAAGGGCGGATCAGGTTACGGCAACTACTGCGTAATCGATCACGGCAACGGCTACACCACTCTGTACGGACATGCCAGGGACATCTATGTTTATGAAGGACAGTATGTGGATGCCGGACAGGCAATAGGTGAAGTCGGAAGTACCGGAACCTCCACGGGAGCGCATCTCCACTTTGAGATCAGGCTCTGGGGCGAGTTCAAGAATCCTTTGGACTATCTGCCGTAAATACAATGGATGATTCTTTTTACGACATCCTTGCAGGGCATTATGATGTCCTTCAGCTTAACGGCGACACTTCATTATGGTGTTCTTATATAAGTGACCTTATCTCGGATTACTGCAGCATAAAGGATCCTGATGTTACGGATCTCGGCTGCGGAACCGGCGTGATCACCAATTATCTGGCTTCAAAAGGATTGAAGGTGACTGGGGTTGATCTTTCACCTGATATGCTTGCCGTTGCTTCTTCAGGAGATGAGACCGGAACGGTATCCTGGATCTGCGCGGACATCACTTCATATGAAGGTCCTTCATGCGGATGCTTCATTTCGACCATGGATACAATAGGTCATATAACCGATGCCGGAGCGCTCGCCTCTATGTTTGCAATGGTCAGCGAACTCCTTGAACCCGGCGGGATATTCATTATCGATGCCACCACAAAACATCACTTTGAAGTTTCACTGGGCGAAAATGTCTTTTTCGAGGATTATGATGACTTTACTCTTCTCTGGGTGAACCATTACGATAAAGAGAATAAGATAAACCACGCCGAGCTCACGCTTTTCGAGCTTTGTGAGGATGATCTGTACGAGAGATATGACGGCGAACTGACAGCAAGATACTATTCTCCCGGGGAGATCTGCGATATGGCTGAAAGCGCCGGGCTTTCAAAACTGGCCGTTCTCGGGGATCTTAAAAGAGAAGCGCCGGCTGATACTGATGAACGTATATTTTTTGTATTCGGGAAAAATAATATATAAGGAAACGATATGTCTGATAATCCGTATTTCGTTCCCGGAGCGCCCGGGGATCCGAAAAAAGACCACATAGTAAGAGCAGAAGGCCTGGGAGGTCTGGTCAAGTGTCTTTGTGTCAGCACAAGGGATGTATGTGAGACCGCGAGAGTCATGCATCAGATGACGCCTTCAGCCACCGCGGCGCTTGGAAGATTTATGACGGGTTCGCTTCTTATCTCCGAATCAATGAAGAATGAAGCTGATACCCAGACAACGATAATCAGGGGTGACGGTCCGTTGGAGGGTATGACCTGTGTTGCGGATTTCGGATTTAAAGTCAGGGCCTATCCCATGGAGCCGGTGATCCCGACGGAATACCACAGACCCGGTAAGATCAACGTCGGAGCAGCTGTGGGCAAGGGAAGTCTCACCGTAATAAGGGATGTCGGACTTAAGGAACCCTATGTTGGAGTGTCCGAACTTGTATCAGGCGAGATAGCCGAGGATTTTGCCTATTATCTTGCGAAATCAGAACAGACCAGGTCGATAGTATCGCTCGGGGTGCTGTTAGAGGAAGGCAAAGTATCTCATGCCGGCGGACTGATGGTCCAGCTGCTTCCCGGAGCGGGAGAAGATGAGATCGCTTATCTCGAAAAGAGGGCATCAGGCTTCCCTGAAATATCGTTCCTTTTCAGCGAAGGTTTTTCGCCCGCGCAGATCATCGATCTGTTTATGGGCGATCCTGACCTTAAGTATCTTGACTGTCAGGAAGTGGAGTTTAAGTGCAACTGCAGCAGGGAGAGAATGCTCGCAGGTCTTGCGGCTCTGGGCAAAAATGACCTCGAAGAGATCACAAAAGACGGCAAGCCGGTGGAGACTGTATGCAGATTTTGCAACAGCAAGTACGTTTTTGAGCCTGAAGAGCTTAAAAATATAGGAAAAATCTGAAAATAGTGCTTGCAAATCTCAAAACATGATAGTAGAATACCATTCGCACGCGTCTGTTCAGGGGTGTATTATGCCTTGAAATTCGGGTGATAAGGCTTGGATAACGGAGATTGCCACGAGGTGAAGCGCCGGCTGCGCGGAATTCACGAGGTGGGGAACTTCGAAGGAGCCGAAGGCGGAGGATACGATCCGATGCCGTCTCGGACACTATCGTCCGGGTGTTAAGCAGTTCCGTACTGCCCAGAGAACCAAAGTGCCGCCTTGAAGGAGGTAACTGGATAGTCTGGGTTTTTGAATGGAAGAGCAAGACACTCCCGACAGGTTTGAGATAAAGAAATAACAGCTATATGTAAGGAGGCCAAACAAAATGGCAACAAAGTCAATGGTCAGAATCAAGATCAAAGCTTATGATCACAAGATCCTCGATGAGAGCGCAAAGCTTATCGTAGATGCGCTTGCTCGTGACGATGCAAGCTTCTCCGGTCCTATCCCGCTCCCTACAGAGAAAGAGGTAGTTACGATCCTTCGTTCACCTCACGTAAATAAGGATTCCCGTGAGCAGTTCGAACAGAGAACTCACAAGAGAATCATTGATGTCTACACACCGTCCAAGCAGACGATGGATGACATTGGCAAGCTTGACATGCCCGCAGGCGTTTCTATTGAAGTAAAGATCAAATAAAAACACTTACGGCTTAATTCGGCATTTAGGGAACGCCAAGCCTTAGATCGCCGAGGTCATGTTCTTCGGGAAACCGTTGAACCAATAACCTAAATAGGAGGAAAAACTTTATGACGAAATTCATCATTGGCAGAAAGTCCGGCATGACACAGTTGTTCGATGAGAACGGCAACGTTATTCCGGCAACCGTTATAAGCTGCGAGCCTATGTATGTGCTCCAGAACAAGACGGTAGAGACTGACGGATACAAGGCCTGCAAAGTAGGTACAGGATCCATCAGAGCAAAGCTTGTAAACAAGCCTGACGCAGGACAGTTCAAGAAGGCTGACGTTGAGCCTAAGAGAATTATCCGCGAGTTCACACCCGACGAGGAATACAGCCTCGGACAGGAAATCAAGGTATCCGATATGTTCGCAGTCGGCGACAAGGTTGACGTAAGCGGCGTATCCAAGGGTAAGGGATTCCAGGGCAACATCAAGCGTCACGGTCAGAAGGGCGGTCCTTCAGGCCACGGCTCCATGTATCACAGAAGAGTCGGTTCCATGGGCGCTACTTCCACACCCGGTAGAGTTGTACCCGGTAAGAAGATGCCTGGACATATGGGAGCAGTTAACTGCACGGTACAGAACCTCAGCGTAGTCATGGTTGACGGAGAGAGAGGAATCCTCGTTATCAGAGGAGCTATACCGGGACCTAAGGGCGGAATCGTAACAGTACAGAATACTGTTAAGGCCGCTAAATAAGACGGAGGAACAGAATAATGGCTAAAATTGATATAAAAGATCTAACAGGTGCCGTTAAGGGTTCCATCGAGCTTTCCGATGAGATTTTCGGCATTGAGCCCAACGAAGCTGCAATGTCTACAGTAGTTAGGAACCAGCTTGCTAACAGAAGACAGGGCACACAGAAGACAAAGACAAGAAGCGAAGTATCAGGCGGCGGTAAGCGTCCTTACAGACAGAAGGGTACAGGCCGTGCACGTCATGGTTCTGAGCGTTCAGCACAGTATGTAGGCGGCGGAATCATCTTTGGACCCAACCCCAGATCCTACAGCTATACAGTACCTAAGAAGATCAAGAGACTTGCTCTTAAGTCAGCTCTTTCTTCCAAGGTTGCTTCCGATAAGTTGATCGTTATCGAGAATATGGATCTTGATGAAGTCAAGACAGCTACAGTAGCCAAGGCACTCAAGGCTATCGGAGCAGGTGAGTCTTCACTTATCGTTCTCGAAGGCGTTAACAGAAATGCAGAGCTTTCTGCAAGAAACATCAAGGATGTTAAGACTGCATTGGTCAACACGATCAACGTTATGGACATCCTCAAGTATGACAGCTTTGTAGCTACTAAGGCTGCAGTTGAGAAGATCGAGGAGGTGTACAAATGAAATCACCCTATGATGTAATCATTAAGCCCGTCATCACAGAGAAGACGATGGCTATCACTGAAGAGGGAAAGTACACTTTCGTAGTTGCTCCCGATGCACAGAAGCCTGAGATCAAGGCAGCAGCTGAGCAGCTCTTCGGTGTTAAGGTCACATCCGTTAATGTTGCTAACTTTGACGGAAAGACAAAGAGACTCAGAAACAAGCCCGGCAAGACAGCTGCTTATAAGAAGGCTGTTGTAACCATTGCCACAGAATCTGCTGAGGGCACATATCTCGGCAAGGGCGGCAAGGCTGTAAAGACCGGCAAGAAGAACAAGACGTCAATCGAAGAATTCGGTTTTGGTCAGTAATGTAATCGAAGGAGAGATAATAAAATGGCAGTTAAAACATTTAAACCTACTTCTCCGGCAGTGCGTGGAATGGCCATAGCTGACTATTCCCAGTTAACAAAGAAGGCCCCGGAGAAGAGCCTTCTTAAAGCAAGGAAGAAGACAGGCGGCCGTAACTCATATGGCCGTATCACGGTCCGTCATATCGGCGGCGGTAACCGTACCAAGCTTAGAGTAATCGATTGGAAGCGTGACAGAACAGGAATCCCTGCTACAGTCAAGGCAATCGAGTATGATCCTAACAGAACAGCATATCTTGCACTCATCCAGTATGTTGATGGTGTCAAGTCCTACATCCTCGCTCCCGAGGGCCTCAAGGTTGGCCACAAGGTTGAGAGCGGTCCGGATGCAGATATTCTTAACGGCAACGTTCTTCCCATCTCTTCCATCCCGGTAGGTACAGTTATCTGCTGCGTAGAGATGAATCCCGGCAAGGGCGCTCAGCTTGTAAGAACAGCAGGCGCTTCCGCTCAGCTCATGGCTAAGGAGAACGGCTTCGCTCAGATCCGTCTTCCTTCCGGTGAGGTTCGTATGGTTCCCGAGAAGTGCCGCGCTATGATCGGTTCAATCGGCAATGCCGAGCACGAGAACGTTAAGCTCGGTAAAGCAGGTAAGTCCAGACATGCAGGCGTAAGACCTTCAGTAAGAGGTGTCGTAATGAACCCTAACGATCACCCTCACGGCGGTGGTGAAGGTAAGTCTCCTATCGGTCTTCCGGGCCCTGTTACACCTTGGGGTGTTCCTACACTTGGTAAGAAGACACGTAATAAGAAGAAGCAGTCCAGCAAGTATATTGTTAAGTCGAGAAAGGCATAAGGAGGCAGTTCAATGAGTAGATCAACCAAAAAGGGCTATTACGTTCAGGACGCTCTCATGAAGAAGGTCGAGGCGTTGAATGCAGCCAACGACAA
>CACYRM010000080.1 GCA_902776845.1 Oscillospiraceae bacterium | reverse complement strand
GATCACTCTCCATGCAGGTGCCGGCGGAACAGAGGCTATGGACTGGTGCTCGATGCTCTACAGAATGTATACCAGATGGGCTGAAAGCCACGGTTTTGGTGTTGAGGAACTTGACTATGTCGAAGGCGATACTGCCGGGATCCAGTCAGTTTCCGTAATGATAAAGGGCGATTATGCTTACGGTTTCTTAAGATCCGAATTAGGCGTACACCGTCTTGTAAGAATATCTCCTTTCGATGCGGCAGGAAGAAGACATACTTCATTTGCTTCATGCGAAGTCATTCCCGAACTGGACCAGAAGACAGAAGATGATATCAAGATCGATATGTCCGATGTCCGTGTCGATACATACCGTGCGACAGGTAAGGGCGGCCAGCACATCAATAAGACAGATACGGCTGTCCGTATGACTCATAACCCTACTGGAATCGTTGTTTCATGCCAGGCTGAGAGATCACAGCTCCAGAATAAGGAAACCTGCCTGAGAATGCTCAAGGCCAAGCTTTTCGCGCTCGCAAGGGCATCAGAGATGGAGAAGATCGAAGATCTCAAGGGCAACCAGATGGAGATTGCATGGGGTTCACAGATCAGATCATATGTGCATGGGGTTCACAGATCAGATCATATGTATTCTGTCCTTACACTCTTGTTAAAGACAACAGAACAGGCTACGAGGAAGTAGATGTTGATTCCGTAATGGACGGTAATCTTGACGGATTTATCAATGCTTATCTTTCCGGAATGAAGAACGAGAAGTAAACTTTAATCAGATTAAGAACAGGCCCCTAAGCAAAATACGGCAGGTCAGATGTATGTATCTTACTAAGAGCGGAAAGAACAGCAATAATACTCTTAAGATCATCATTTTGATCGCTCTTTTTTCCGTTTTCTGTATTTGCGCGGTATTATTTTCCGGCAGGGCATTTGAGTATAAGACTCAGATGAACGAGGCTTATGAGCTTTATATGCTCAGTCCCTATGAGACTCTTACACAGCAGATCGTACCTGCGGGCGGCAGAATTGACGGTGTTTCTGTCGCGTTTTCCTCATACGGGAGAATAAATACCGGAAAGCTGAAAGTTGCTCTCTGTGAAGACGGCAATCCGGTCCGCAATGCTGATATAGAAGCTTCTTATCTGTCAGACAACGCGTATCAGGATCTCAGGTTTAACAGGTCTTTAAAGACTTCCGCAGGCCATTCGTACAGCATAGCCTTAACTTATGAAAGTGATGACCCCGAGAATACGCTGGCTGTATGGACATCTTACTCCGGCAGCGCATTGTCAGCTTCAGGCTCGTCTGTCAGCGGACGGACCCTGTGTTATCAGATGATACTCGTAAACGGCAGTTTAAGACTGACCGCTGTCTGTATCATTATATTGCTGGCTCTTGCCGGATTTATCTTCTTTGTCAAAACCGGAGATATCAATAAGATAAGCATTCCAAAGTCGGTGGCCGTTACTGTTATTTCAATACTTGCTCTTGAGGTTGTGTCTGCCGATCTTATGTGCAAGACTGAACTCAATATCAATATGCCTGTCAGAACCGGCACTAATACGGTTGAAACTATAGAGCCCGGTATGTCTTTGGAATATCCTTTTGAAATATCTTATTCACCTGTAAACAGCCTCTGTTTTGCGATAGGTGACGGCGATTACGACAATATTGATATTAAACTGATCAACAACAATACTTCAGCGGTTTATGCCGAAAGACATGTTGAAGTAGATGAAATTGTACAGGATTATTCATCAGGCATGACGGCTGTGTCGCTCTCAGCCGGAAGATGCGGAACGGATAAATTCCCCCTTGGACTATATACTGTAAAGCTCACAAACACTTCTGCTGAAAAGGATCTGTCTGTCGTAACGGTCCTTTATGAAGACGGAACCACAGGGATCTTCAATACACAGACGCAGTTTACATGGATGACAAGGATAATTGCATTTGTTATTGTTACTGTCCTTGCTGTCTATCTCTTCCTGATATTCCGTTTTTCGAACAATAATCCGATAAAGACAGAAAATCTTTTCCTGATGACCGCGCTGCCTTTAGGTGCTGTTTACTTTGTTTTGTTCCAACCGTGGAGCGCGCCTGACACGATGGCGCATTTCCAGGCTGTGTACCGCATTTCAAATACCGTTCTGGGTCATAATGCCAATAACGGGTGGATGATAAGCACAACTGACAGTGCTTTCTATGAGAATGTCTGGAGGATGGCTTCAAGTTATCCCGATTCAGGCTCTATGGCCGGATTATTCAATAATCTCGGTGCCGGCAGCAGTAAAGACATGATCGTCTTTAAGGATCCGATGGATCAGATGGAGTATTACACCATAATCAGTTATCTGCCGATGGTTATTGGTTTTGTTATAGCAAAGCTCTTTAATCTCAGTACGGCTGCCATGCTCAGCACAGGGCGTCTGCTTATGCTGGTTTTCTATATTACAGTCTGCTACAGGTCCGTTAAGGTAACTCCTGTAGGAAAGACTGTATTTGCGGCAGTTTGCCTTCTCCCGATGTCTCTGATGATGAGCAGTTCTCTTTCTTATGATGCCATGGTAATAGTTACGACAGTGGCATTTACCGCCAATGTCCTGAGACTCCGCGATAGATCAGATCTTAAATGTCTTATCGAGACATGTGTATGGTCGTTCTTTATAGGCGGCGTTAAGGGCGGAGGATATCTTTATCTGATCGTTCTTCTGATAGTCCTGTGGAAGAAGAATGAGAGGGAGACATCTCTTAAGAAGATAATTGCTGTTGCCGTATCAGGCATTTTCGCGGCCGTGTTCTTCAATATGCTGGTTCCAAAGATAAAGCTTTACCAGTTCGGTTCTGAAGGCAACGCAAAACTTACGACGATGTGGGGTGTCACTCATCCTGTTGAATATATAAATATGTGTGCCGCCGCATTCCTTGATTATGCAGATAATCTTCTTATCAATATCGGCGGTACGGTTCTTTCCTGGGATGAGTTCTCCATACAGAATGTGGCTATAGCTGTCCTTATGTTTACTGCGTTTATTGCCTCAGTCTTCGAGACGGATGATACGCTCCTTGACCGGAAAGACAAGGCGGCTTTTGTCTTAGGCTGTCTTATAGCGTTCTGCTGCACACCGCTGATGCTTTTGTCCTGGACAGACGCAAACAGTGTCCGTGTTGAAGGTCTGCAGGGAAGATACTTCCTGCCGGTATTGCCGTTGATCTTAATGATATTCAGCAAATTCAACCTCAAAAAAGCTGCCGGAGAAACGGCCGGAAAAGCAGTCAATACAGTTTTGATCAAATGCCAGAGGGCATTTGCAGCCGTATCGGTTATCTGTGTTTATTATCTTCTGAGGTTATATCTGACACGCTGATCAGAGCGGCTCTGTGTAGGGCTTGTGATCCTTGAAATATACAGATTCCTTAAAGCCAAGAGATTTCAGATATTCTACGGCTTCGTTAAAGCATACCGCAAATGTTCCGGGGAAGTGTGAATCTGATCCCAAAGTGATCATCTTTCCGCCCATCTCCCTGTATCTGTTAAGTACCGCAGGATCGGGAAGGGTCATTGAAAAGCCCCGTTCCTTATGCTTTTGGATAGATTTTGTATTAATCTCAAGAGCTTTTCCCTTAGAGATCAGTGCTTCAAAGAACCTGTCGAATTCCTTGGGGCAGTCTTCGTAGAGAACAAAATTGTTAAGGTTATCCGTATATCGGTTGATGTAATCGTAGTGTGCCGCGATATCGTAATTGCTGCATTTCTCGCACATCTCGGCCATTGTGCCGATATATTCTTTGTGAAGTTCCTTTTTCGGAAGCTGATAG
This sequence comes from Oscillospiraceae bacterium, assembly GCA_902776845.1. GTDB lineage: Bacteria > Bacillota > Clostridia > Saccharofermentanales > Saccharofermentanaceae > Saccharofermentans. Next base: position 7,229 of record CACYRM010000080.1, on the reverse strand, counting down.
CACTCTCTGTCGACATAAAAGTCCTTGCCCCTGAATAGGTGAACGCTTAAGAGCACTTCATCAAAAGGAATGAGAGTCGCAAGCCTGTCGATCTCTTCCGCGACATGTGTCTGATAGCCGAATTCTATGCCCATAAGAAGTTCAAGATCAGGACCGGCCTTGGTTTTCCATCCTTTGAAAGCCTCATTATACGCGTTCAGGTCAAATGTCCAGTCCAGACCGTCGTCAGGATAATCGACCTCATAGTGTTCTGTTATTCCGATACGGGTGAATCCGCCTTCTCTGGCCTGGGCTATCAGTTCATCTATTGTCTGTCCTGCGTCAACGGAGAAATGCTTTGTATGATTATGACTGTCAGTTACCATTTTTGTCCTCAAATCTAAACTATTATTTTTGTTTAATGGTATCATAAAGTTCGTTTGAAAAGACGATCCTTTAATATCGGGTGACTGTAATGAAAGTATTAAAAACGGCAAAGAACATATTCCTCAAGGTCTTCGGCAAAGCTTGGTGGTTCGTCATACCGTTATGTTTATTGTCCGTTTATTTTATTATAACGTTGGGGTTTTCGGGGTTTTTGCCTGTGCTGACAGGCATTCTTGATGAAGATGACCGCTTTTACCGTGAAATAGAGATCTTTAATAATGAATGTTTTTCCGTAAACAGTAACGGCACTATGGTGCTTACCGGTGATGAGACTTCAAACGGAGTCGCAGCAGTAATGGACATTGAAACAGGGGAGAAGATCTATTCAAATATCAATCAGGTCACCATTGATGTCTGGAGTGATTATTTTGATCCGTATAACTTTGTCATTACCGATGACAATATCATTTATGCAGTAAGAGGTAACTATAACGACGGGGACAACAGTTCGCTTATAAGATCAGAATCCATAGTCCGTTTAAATGACCATTATGAATATCTCGGATCTGTCTGTGAGATTCAGTATGATGATTTAAGCAGACAGAGAAGTTCCAAGATCAGCCGGCTGAATTATCATGACGGAGCCGTTACATATGCAACCGTAGAACTGTCCGGAGTATATCTTTATTCGATCGATGTAAAGAGCCAGGTCCTTACCCAAAGTGATTTTTATCCTACAGATCCGGACGGAACATTCACTACGAAGGTTATTCCAGTAGACGGTTCATTCATTTTCTTCAGAAGTGACGGTAATGTTTATGAAACCGGCTTTAATGAACCTTTGGGAGAAGCTATATATCATTACGAGATCAATGCTGACGCGATAAGCGATCACCCTGTATTTGACCTTGCCGCAAAGGTAAACGGAACACTATATGTTGCTGACAGCAATTTCCCTGATTATGTCTATGAACTTGATAACGGAGAGCTGTTTACTGCCGTTGATCTGGGTGATGATTATGCATACATTACAGCTTTGGATTCTTACCGGTTTGAAGGTGATGATGACGATTCACTCATAATATGTCTTGATAATTCCATATTGTCTTATTACGACAGTGAATTATTCGATAATACTCCGGTTATAAGATTTGATCCCACATTTGCAATGTATTTGAATGATGCTGCCGGAATAATATTTGTCATTCTCATTGTTGCTCTCGGCATCAATCTGATAATACGTAAGAAGACTCTTATGTATAAGCAGCTTATCATCTTTCTTCCGATCATATCCATATTATCGATATTCATTGCCGTCAAGGTCTTCGATTATTCAGATAAAAACAATGCTGAGAGAATATATAATGATCTTACGGTTATCTGCGATCTCGGTAAGTCTGAATTTGACGGTTTTGATTTTACGGATCTTATGTCGGCGAGCGAACGGACCGGAAGCGCTTACCTTGCATTAAATGAAAAGTTTGAAAAACTCGGTATTTCCCATGGTCATGACTGGAGTCATTCATATGTTTTCTCTGTCGTTTACAGGACCGACGACGGAGACATGGCTATCATTGCCGGAGACGATGAGATCTATACACCGCTTTATTATCACTATTATCAGAGCTTTTCCGATATTAATGCGGATAATTCGGAAGCATTTGCTGATAAAAGTGTAATGTCATTCATGGATGATGATGACGCTAACAGTACTATATCTGTATTCGGCAAGATCTCTGATAAGGATAATTCCGGCAGATATTATCTGATGGTAAGTGCTGATAACAGTTCATTGTATCTGCAGAGATATGATCTGTTCGGAACAGTTATCGTGTATTGTTCGCTGGTTATTATCGTCCTGGCGCTGATCATAATAATCACATGCCTTGTCACCATGAGGATCATTAAGAAAGCCTCCAAAGCAGTTAAAGAGATATCCAACGGTAATCTTTCTGCCAGGATCGGTTACAAAGCCAAAGACGAACTCGGACAGATCTGTTCAGATGTCGATGAAATGGGCAGGAGTCTTGAGACGCTGTTTGAAGAAAAGGACAAGACAGAACAGTTTTACTATAAATTCGTTCCTGAGAAGTTCAGGGAATTACTCGGCAAAGAAAACTTTACCGATCTGGAATTGGGTGACGCAAAGAGCTGTGAGCTTACAGTCCTGTTCTGCGATATCCGCGGCTTCTCCATCAATTCCGAGATGATGACGGCTAAAGAGAATTTCGCTTTTGCTAATATAATCTACGGAAAGATGGGACCCATAGTCCGCAACAACAACGGATTTGTCGATAAATATATCGGTGATGCCGTTATGGGACTATTCGAAAACGCCGATGACGCCGTCAGATGCGGTATCGAGCTCTACAAGTCCATAGTTCTCGATCCGAAGACCGCGCAGGAGCTGAATGTAAGCGATATCAATATCGGTATCGGCGTTCACACAGGAATGGCTATGGTAGGAATCGTGGGTGAGAGCGAGCGTCTTTCCGGTACGGTTATCTCCGAGACCGTAAACATGAGTTCAAGACTTGAATCGCTTACCAAGCAGTATAAGACTGCCATGCTCGTCTCGAAGGCTACAATAGACAGACTCTCAGATCCTGATTCGCTTGATCTGCGCTATCTGGGTATCGTCCAGGTTGCAGGCGTAAACGAAGTTGAAGCCGTATACGAAGTCCTTGATTGTCTTTCTGATGATATGAAGGCTCAGCGTTCCTCGAACAGCAGGGAACTCAGGGAATCAATAAGGCTTTTCTCCCTTGGCAGACGAGGCGAAGCAGCCGATTCACTGCAGAAGCTGGCTGACTCAGGCAGGAATGACTACGTAACGGATCTTTACCTGAACTATATCCGCAACATGTCTGATGATGATAAGGGTAATGTCTTCAGGTTCGTAAGAAAATAAGTCTTCCGGGGTTTTTCTCCCGTCTTCGTTTATATTATTTAAATATTTTAAATAAGAGTGGTATCATTATGTCCATAGAAAGAGGTGATACTATGCCTAAAAAGAAAGAAGACAAGAAGATCAGGACCGGAGAGCTTTTCGCTGAATTCCCGAACCTGTATGAGACAGCGTCTGAAGACGACCTTACAGCAACATTTGAATTTGCAGAGGAATATAAGGCTTTTCTGGACAATTCAAAGACAGAGCGCGAGTTTGCCGCTAACGCCATTCAGGCTGCGGAGGAACTCGGATATGTGGATATTGCTTCCGTTGACAAGCTGAAGCCCGGTGACAAGGTATACCAGAGCATCAAAGGCAAAGGATTCGCTGCTGCAGTCATCGGTAAGAAGAGTCCTTCAGAGGGATTCAATATCCTCGGTGCCCATATCGATTCACCCAGACTCGATCTTAAGCCCAATCCTATCTATGAAGACAACGATACCGTATATTTCAAGACCCACTATTACGGCGGTATCAAGAAGTACCAGTGGACAACTATACCTTTGAGTGTCCACGGTGTCGTTTTTACCAATGACGGCAAAGCCCATCAGATCGTTGTAGGCGAGAAGGATGACGATCCGGTATTCTACATCACCGATCTTCTCCCGCATTTAGGAAATGAACAGATGACCAAGAAAGCATCTGATTTTATACCTGCCGAGGATCTGAATGTTATTATCGGCGGAATTCCCTGCACGGACGACAAGAAGGTTACGGATATATTCAAAGCAGGTGTTCTTAAGATCCTTTATGAGCAGTACGGAATCAAAGAGAAGGATTTCGTATCCGCTGAGATCGAGATCGTTCCTGCAACTCACGCAAGAGACGTTGGCTTTGACAGGGCTTATATTGCCGCTTACGGTCATGACGACAAGGTCTGCGCATACCCTGCGCTTAGGGCTCTTCTTGCTCAGGAGAAACCGAAGAAGACATGCGTATGTCTCCTTACCGATAAGGAGGAGATCGGATCTTATTCGAATTCCGGCGCTACTTCAAATCTCTATGAGAACTTCCTCATGGAAGTATTCGCGAAAGCAGAGGGCGGAATCGATAAGTTCAACGGACTCAAGTTCCGCAAGGCGCTTGCAGCTACCAAGATGCTCTCCACGGATGTAACAACAGCTTACGATCCCAAGTATTCGAGTGTTTTCGAGAAGAACAACACCGCGTTTATGTCACACGGTCTTAAGATCGAGAAATATACAGGCGCAAGAGGCAAGTCCGGCTGTTCTGAAGCAACGGGCGATTTCATTGCAGAGATCACTGATATTTTCGAGAAGAATTCGATCCCGTGGCAGACCGGCGAGCTTGGACGCATCGATGCCGGCGGCGGCGGAACCATTGCAGCCATTATGGCTGAACTCGGTATGGACGTAGTGGACATGGGTGTCCCGGTGTGGTCCATGCACGCACCTGTTGAAGTAATCTCCAAGATCGATCTTTATTATCTGTATCTTGGTTATAAGGCGTTTATCGAGAATATCGGATAATGGCATCGAAAAGAACGGTAGAACGTAAAACTGCTATAAAAAACAGTATCGGAAGGATCATTGTATTCGGTCTGTTTGTTTTAGCGCAGATAATAGGTTTTATCGTTCTTTTTATTGTTCTCGGCAACAGGTTTCCTGCGATCGATTTTGCTGTGCGCGCCATGGCACTGATCGTTGCGCTGGGAATCAATTCCAGAGACCACAGCGGCGCGTTCAAGCTTATCTGGGTAATCGTTATCCTTGTGCTGCCTGTTCCGGGACTGCTGTTTTATACGCTCAACAACTTCAGCAGTTCCAAGCATAAGATCATGAAAAGACTCGAAAAGGTTGATGTCATGGTATTCAGCCATCTGAACTACAATGACGATATTTTCGATGAGTTCAAAAAAGAAGACCCGGCCAGAGCATCCAATGCAAGATATTTGAGACGGTATGATTTCCCGATCTATGAAGGGACTGACATCAAATACTATCCTGTGGCTTATGACTGCTACAAGGACCAGATAGAGGCTATCAAAAAGGCGGAGAAGTTCGTATATCTTGAATACCATGCCATTGAGACCAAAGAGGCTTTTGAACCTCTTCACGAAGCACTGAAGGAGAGAGCTGCAGCGGGAGTTGACTGCAGGGTCTTATATGATGATGTCGGATCCTTCACTTTCATCAGCAGGGCTTTTGTTAAGCTTCTCGAATCTGAAGGCATCAGATGCAACGCGTTTAATCCCGCATATCCGGTCCTTTCCCTCTTTATGAATAACCGTGATCACAGAAAGATCATGGTCGTTGACGGTCTGGTAGGTTATACCGGCGGTTACAATATTGCGGATGAATACTTCAATATGGTAAGTCCCTACGGGCACTGGAAAGACAACGGTATAAAGCTCACCGGTCCTGCCGTACAGAGCCTGACTGCAATGTTTGTAGAGATGTGGAATTTTGCCGATCTCAAGCGTAAAGATGATGATATGCTTAAGTTTGAGGCAATGAAGATTCCGTATGCTGAGGGCGCTGCGGGTTATTGCGTGCCTTATTGCGACAGCCCTCTTGATAACGAACCGGTCGGCGAGAATGTCTATCTCAATATGATCAACAACGCCCAGAATTACTGCTGGTTCATGTCGCCTTATCTGGTGCTTTCAGATGAGCTTGCAAGAGCTCTGCAGATCGCGTCAAAGCGGGGCGTCGATGTCAGGATAATCACTCCCGGTGTTCCTGATAAAAAATTCACTTATCATGTGACGAGATCTTATTACAACATGCTTGTTACGAGCGGTATCAAGATCTATGAATACACTCCGGGATTCAATCACGCGAAAACATGTATCTGCGATGACAAATGCGCTGTGGTCGGAACGATAAACCTTGACTTCAGGAGTCTGTACCACCATTTCGAGAACGCGGTCTATATGTACAGGACTGACTGTATTCCCGATATCAAAAAAGACTTCCTGGATACTTTTGAGCAATGCCGTGATGTTACGGCTGAATACAGCGTAAAACCCAATGTTTTTGTATGGTTCTTCAAGTCCATATTAAGACTCTGGGCTCCGTTATTATGATCTTCAGAAAGGAATGAATAATGTCTGTACGTTTTTATAATTGCAGGATACTGACAATGAAAGATGACAGTATCACCGAAGGCGAGCTTTGGACCGATAATGACCGTATAAGTTATATAGGACCTCGGGTTGAAAAGACTGATAAGACTTTTGACAGGGAGATAGACTGCAAAGGCAACCTTCTTATGCCGGGTCTTAAGAATGCCCATACACATTCCGCAATGACATTTTCGAGATCGCTTGCTGATGAGTACTGTCTTGACGACTGGCTTCATAAAGCGATCTTCCCCAGGGAAGCAAAGCTTACTGCTGAGAGTATTTACTGGTTTGCCAAGATGGCATATGCCGACTATCTTGCAGGCGGTATCACTTCCTGCTTTGACATGTATTTTGAGAAGGAAGCTAATGCGAAGGCTGCCGTCGAGACCGGATTCAGACATGTGTTCTGCGGCGCGGCCAATGACTTCGGCGGTATGGAAGAGCTTGAAGGTTACTATGAATCTCTGAATAATTACGACCCGCTCGTATCTTTCATATATGGTTTTCACGCTGAATATACGACCTGCGAGGAGAATCTGAAGAAGATCTCAGAACTTGCTCACAAATATGAGGCACCGGTATTTACACATATCTCCGAGACAAAAGCGGAAGTGGACGGCTGCATCGAAAGATACGGATGCACGCCGGCGGTTCTTTTCGACAGACTCGGAATATTCGACTTCGGCGGCGGCGGATTCCACTGCGTATGGTTTACGGATGAAGACCGCGATATCTTTAAGAAGAGAGGCTTATGGTCCGTATTTAATGCCTGCTCCAATCTGAAGCTCGCAAGCGGCATCACACCTGTTTACAAGTTTATCGAAA
>CACYRM010000079.1 GCA_902776845.1 Oscillospiraceae bacterium | reverse complement strand
TTGCATTTTATGTTCACTGAGCAGGTGCAGGTGTAGGAGTTACAGTGGGCTGCTCGCTCTCAAAACCGATCAGAGCCTTGTAGTCTCCATTGTTTTCACCAAGCTGCTTCTGGAACAGTGCTGTTGCCCAATATGCTGCGAACGGCTTGTTTGCACCAGGTTCAAGGTTCATATTAACGATACCGTACCAGAGGCTGTTCTTGTTATCGCAAACATAAGGGAATCCGATAAAGCCACCCTTGGTGTCAACATTAGTATGTCCGGTCCATGAAGTATATGCAGCAGTACTTGTATCTGTAGAGTATCTGCGGCTGAGGTTAGCGCCATAGAAATTAATCGAAGCTGTAAGTGTAAGTATTCCGTTGCTTTCTACAACGTTAATGCTTTCAACCTTGATGCAGTCCTTGTTCTCCTCATTGATCTTCTTGAGAGCAGATACGAACTCTTTGTATCCCTTTCTCTTTGCATACTCGCCCTGACCCATCTGATCCATTAACTGGGTGATAGTCTCAGCAGCAGGAACCTTTGCGCCGCTGGTAAAGTCAGGTGTGCGGTTATACTGTGTTACGGTATATCCGTCTGTTGTTGAGTAATTAACTGTGATCTGTGTGCAAAGAACTGTATCCGGAGCAGTTGTTCCGTCAGGATATGAAACTGATGCCATTCCTACATCGGCAGAAGTGATGCTGATAAGATAAGGGCAGCCTGCCTTCTCGAAAGTGGAAAGAACATACTGTTCAAGATTCTCAGTCTCAAGTTCATCAATGAATGTCAACTCGATCTCTTTGCACTGTGTCTGGAGAAGATCGATCTCAGTTGCCATGCTTGCGTTATTAGCTCTCAACTGATCAAGATATTCTTTTCTGTCCTGAAGTTCCTGAAGTTCTACCTGATATTCAGCATACTTGTTATTAAGTGTTCTGATTCCGAAGAAGTAACCAAGGACAACTATAATCAGCAACGTGATTACATACATAAATCCTTTTTCTCTAGCTGTAAGATTATTCATTATAATTCCCTCCCTCGATATCAGCCTTCAGCAGAAGCTTCAGCGCCTGTGGTGTAGTAGAACTTGATCTCAATATTTCCACGGGCAACATCTGAATACTTGTCGTTTTCTGTAATGACACTGTAGCTTCCTTCTTCTACCTGAACACCGTCAACAAGAACTCTTGTGAGATAATATGTCGTTCCGGCATAAGTAAATTCATTTACAGGTCCGATCTCATAAGGATTGCCTGCTACAACATCTACAGTCTCAACTCCGCCGAGTGCAGTAGTTGAATCGCCAGCATCAAGCATACGTGTATAAGAAATATGGAATGTGCTTACTAACGCACCGGTGATATTGAACTTGTAATAATTGTTAACTGCTTCAACAGTCGTGTCATTGATAAGTTCCTCAAGAGGAGTCTCGGTAACCAGATCTTCACGTGTTGTTGATATGTCAGGTCTTGCAGTAAATACATCCTGTGCATTGAGCATATTAACCATATCAACAGGGCTATAGTAAGTGAATGTATATCCCTGAATAGTTAAGTTTGAATTAGTGATGTTGTATTCGGAAATAAACGAATCACTGGGAATGCACTTCTCAATAACATCAGGCAGATTTGTATCAACCGGATCTACACGGTCAACACTTCTACGCATCTGAGTAAGAGCATAGTAGTAATTTGTCATGTCATTGAGTTCTTCTGTAAGCTTAACGGCATCCTGCTCAAGTGAAGCATAGTCCGGGCTTGCAAGAAGAGCCTTCAGATCGTTGATCTGGCCCTTGATGATAGTATTTCTGATAAAGAATGCAACTATGAATGCAATGACTACAAAAACAACAAGGACGCCGATGGCAACACCATATCCGAGCATTCTAGCAGCTTTTGCCGCATTGGCCGTAAACTCGGCAAAAAAGTTCATATCCCTTTTTGCCAAAACTCTTTTGTTAACTCCATTAGCCTTAGCCATAAATCATTCCCCTCCTTAATCGTGACGGATCAAAGCGCCGCAACAATTTATGAACTGACCGATCTCAAAGTCCTTGGGACCGTTGACTGTGCTGAGCGCCTTAAGTATCTCTACCTGTGTTCCAAGCTGACGGGCAAGTTCTTTGTCGATCTTCTTGTACTGGGAACCTGATCCGTAAAGGAAGCAGGTGCTGATAGCATCGATGTGATATTTAGCGATCGAGAACTGTGCAGTACGTGAAACTGCATCAACGAGGCTCTTGAAGTAAGCATTTACAGCGCTCTGGAGAGCAGGAGTCTCTGCAACTGTCTCGTTCCAAACATCAATATCCTCGATCGGAACACTTGCTTCAGATTCAGCAGTAGTAATATTAAGTCTTCTTGCAAGAGATGACTGCTGATTACCCTGCTGAAGCTTTCTGACTGAATCAGCAACCTGTCTGATGTTGCCGTGACCGAACTGAAGTCTTCTTGAAAGAACCGGGAAACCCTTATCAAGTACTGTAACTGTAGTAGTCTTGCTTGAAAGCTCGATCAGAAGGATCGTAGACTGCTTAATATTTACATTACCGTTAATGATTCCGTTCTCGAAAAGCTTTCTGACAGCGTTAGGGTTAACATCAAGCGCTACAGGGCTGAGATCCATATTCTTAAGGAATTCACGGAAATCCTTGATGACATCTGTCGGGATTGCAGTTGCTCTTACCTGCAGCTTATCTGCATTTGTCTCTGCATCCTTTGTAGTTCCGTATACGAGATAGTCGATCGACATATCTCTGTTGGAACCCTGTCCGAGGATCTCGTACTTAACCATATCCTTGAGCTGATCGTCCTTAACAACAGGGAGCTCAAGATCTCTGCTGTGTACAAACGCACCTTCTGTTGTGATAACACAACTCTTCATTCTTATATCGAGTCTTGCGATAGCATGCTTAAGAGCCATAACTATACCGAATGAATCTGAAATCGCACCATCGTTGATAGCATCACCTTCAAGAGGTACAACACCCATCTTCTCGATTGTAACGGTTCCGGACTTGGGATTGTAGCTGCCTACAGCGATCTTAATATCTGAGCTGGAACAGTCGATTACCAGTTCATTTCCGCCTCTTCCTAATGAAAAATCCATTTATTTTCTCCTTTCACTCATTACGATAATTACAGAATCCACTGAGCCATCGTCAGGATCGGCAAACCGATACCACCAACGACCAAGCCGACGATAATAGCCATGATGATGATCATGACAGGCTCTAATGCAGAAACCATCTTCTGTGTTGCAGAATCTGCTTCATCTTCAAAGTAGTCTGCAGCTTTTTCCAAAATTGAGTCCAATGTACCGGATTCCTCTCCGATTGAAACCATTGCATAGATCATAGGAGGAAACTCTGTAATATCTCTGATGGATCTTGATAAGGATGTACCCTTTCTGATCTCGATACGAGCCTGTTCGAGTTTCTTCTGCAGAATAACGTTATCCAATGATTTCTCAGTAATCTCAACAGACTGAAGTACTGAAATACCGGATCTGAGGAGCGTGGATACTGTTCTCGTAAATCTTGCGGAAGCATTCATCTTAGTAGCTTTACCGACAACCGGTATCTTAAGCATGAGCTTTGACCATGTCTCGGCACCCTTATCGGAACTCCTCCAAAGCTTGAAGCCATAAACAAGAAGACCGATAACAGCTAAATAAATATACCAATAATGAACAACGGAATCCGATAAATTCAAAAGGAACTTTGTAAGACCGGGCAATTCACCTCCGAGTTCTGCAATCGTAACACCGATCTTAGGAACGAGGAACGTCAAAAGTCCGATACTGATCGCTGCAGTGAGTGCTGCAAGGATCTTAGGATATACCATTGCCGATGAGATCTTGTTCTTGAGCTTGGCATCCTTTGCGAAGTGCTCGGCAAGTCTCTCCATTACCTCGTCAAGTCTACCGGATTCTTCACCTGCGGCGATCATACTGATCATAATGTTCGGAATAACACCCCTCTGCTCAGCAAAAGCTTCCGAAAGAGAACGACCACTCTGAACCGATTCGTAAATATCTCCGATACACTTCTTAGCTTTCTTCGATTCAAGCTGCTGATAAAGCATATCCAAAGATCTTACAACGGTGATACCGGCAGACAGAAGTGAAGCTAACTGACGTGTTATAAGCACGAGATCTTTAGTCTTTAACTTCGGACTTCCGATCTGCATATTCAATATGCCATTACCCTTGTCCAAGCTTAAGGATGCAATATACTTGCCGTCTGCCTTAAGTTTTCTGGACGCCTCTCCGATTGACGTTGCTTCGATGATGCCTTCAGATTTTTTTCCGTTTGAATCGATAACTTGATATCTGAAATTGGCCATCTAAATTTACCCTCCTTAACTCAGTATATTATTACTTGATTAATCTTTTGATCAGGCGTATTCCAAGTCGCCGAACAACGGGCTGTTGGTCTGACCGGCGTTATTGATGAAACGCTTAAGATCGTCAGGGTTACGGCTTCTCTGAAGAGCTGTATCTCTGGTGATCATATTACGCTTAACAAGTTCTGCAAGGTAGAAGTCCAAAGGACACATTCCTGCCTGAAGGCTCGTGGCGATAGTACTGTCTATCTGATATGTCTTACCTTCACGGATATTGTTCCTGACAGCATCGTTGGCGATCATGATCTCAAAAGCCGCACATCTGCCGCCGCCGATCCTCTGAACGAGTGTCTGACATATAACGGCAACAAGAGTAGCAGCGAGCTGAACTCTGATCTGATCCTGCTGATGAGGCGGATAAACGTCGATAATACGGTTTACCGTATCAGCAGCAGATGAGGTATGGAGTGTAGAAAGTACAAGGTGTCCTGTCTCGGCTGCCGTGATAGCGGTACTGATAGTATCGAGGTCACGCATCTCTCCGACGAGGATGATATCAGGGTCTTCACGGAGAGCAGCTCTCAGAGCGTTAGCGAATGAAAGCGTATCTTCGTGGATCTCTCTTTGGTTGATCATCGATTCTCCGTGCATATGGAGATACTCGATAGGTTCCTCAAGTGTGAGGATATGGCACTTTTTCGTCATGTTAACATGTCCGATCATAGCTGCCAGTGTTGTAGACTTACCGGAACCCGTAGGACCTGCTACAAGAATAAGACCACGGGGTCTCATTACCAGTTCCTTAAACACATTAGGGAGTCCCAGCTGCTCGCAGGTAGGGATCTCATTTGTGATGGTTCTGGCTGCAAGCGCATAAGTTCCACGCTGCTTGAAGACGTTGCATCTGAAACGGCTGAAGTTCTCAACAATGTAAGAGAAGTCGATCTCACCTCTCTCGTTCAGATACTGCTGTCTTGATTTGTCGATCATTGACTTACAAAGATACTCAGTATCTGCAGCTGTAAGCGGCTGATTGCCTAACGGCATCAACATACCGTCAACACGAATCATCGGCGGCAAACCTACCGTAATGTGGGTATCGGATGCCCCCATTTTTACCGATTCAGCCAAAATCGATTCGATCGATAAACTAAATCCTTCCACGTTAAAAAACCTCCTTATCAGTCAATCGTGTAAGCAACTCTGTTAAGTTCTGAGACCGTCGTAATACCTTCAAGTACGAGGTCTCTGGCAGAATCCTGAAGCATCTGGGTACCTTCGGTTACTGCCAGTTCGCGCATCTCGTCTTCGCTTGCTCTCTTCTCAAGCAAAGCCTTCATTTTACGGGTAATGATTACAATCTCATGGATAGCAATACGTCCCTTATATCCTTTTTCGTTACAATCTGTGCATCCCTTACCACGATATAACTTCTGACCGGGATCAAGTCTGAGATAATCGCTCTCAGATTCATCCGGATCATACGACTCTCTGCAGTTTGTACATATACGGCGGACAAGACGCTGTGATACAACGCCTACGAGAGCCGACGATACCATGTACGGTTCAAGACCCATGTCAACCAGACGGTTGATGGATGAAACAGCATCGTTCGTATGGATAGTACTGAAAACAAGGTGTCCGGTGATAGCGGCTCTCATTGCGATCTCCGCGGTCTCACCGTCACGGATCTCACCGACGAGGATAATATCAGGGTCCTGACGAAGGATGGATCTCAGACCGCTTGCGAACGTCATTCCGGCCTTGGCATTAACCTGTACCTGGTTCAATCCCGGGATCCTGATTTCTACAGGGTCCTCAACTGTAATGATATTAACGTCTTCTGTATTCTTTTCTGAAAGGAGCGTGTAAAGAGTTGTTGTTTTACCTGAACCTGTAGGACCTGAGATGAGGACGATTCCCTGAGGGATCTTGATCATCCTGTCGATCATCTCGTTGTTGCGGTCACTGATACCTAAATACTTTCTGTTCAGGTTTGCATCGTTCTTGGCGAGAATACGGATAACGGTCTTCTCACCTGTAACACAGGGAAGGATGGATACACGCATGTCAACGTCTTCTCCGTTGATTACTGTTGTAATACGTCCGTCCTGAGGGATACGCTTCTCGGCGATATTCATTCCGCCGAGGATCTTGATTCTCGTTGTGATGGCGTCTTTAGCGGAAATAGGGTTGCTCATTACTTCCTGCATGACACCGTCGATACGGATACGGACTCTTACACGATCCTCAAGAGGTTCAATATGGATATCGGATGAACCTGCACGGATAGCGTAATCGATCATCGAGTTAACAAGTTTTACAACCGGCGCGCTGTTAACAGCTTCGGAGAGCTCACTGTCATCATCGAGAGATTCGCTCTCCATACTTGCACCGAGTTCCTGGGCAGCCTTGTTGGCGCTTTCCTTACCGTAATTAACTTTGATCGCGTCGATAATGGATGAATGTGTTGCGAGCATCAGAGATATCTGGTATCCGGTCTGGAACTGCAATTCATCCTCTATCGTAATATTCATCGGGTCATCAATAGCAACGACCAGATAATCATTATCAAAACCGATCGGGAATACGACATTCTCTTCGCAGAATTTCTGGGTAAGCAGTGCGGTGGCTTTAGGATCTACATCAATACCCGCCAAGTCAATAATAGGATAATTGTACTGACTTGAAACAGCCCTCAGGATGTCAAACTCGGACATCAAACCGCTCTCAACGATAACTTCACCAAGGCGTTTTCCGGTTTCCTTCTGTACGCTGAGTACTTCAGCAAGTTCGGTAGCATTTAGGAAGCCGCTCTCGACCAGAATATCACCTAATCTCTTCATCGAACCCTCCCGATATCGTCAAAAAAGTTACGCTCAGCAACGCACACGAAATACACAGGCATACTTTGCCCAAGCATAGATGTTAGAACTATACAACAGAATTCGTTAAATAACAAGTTTCAAAGACAATCTGCACAAAAAAAATATTTGACAATCATATTTCGGCAGTATTACACGTTCGGGTTTGTACTGCCTTATTTATATATCAAATCGAAAATTGTATAATAGTATCGTTTATTAGATTTGAGTTAATTTGGAGGAACAATAATGTCAGGTCATTCAAAATGGAGCAATATCCGTAGAAAAAAGGAAGCATCAGACGCTGCAAAGGGTGCCGTATTCACTAAATTCGCCAAAGAGATCGCAGTAGCGGTCAAGGCAGGAGGACCTGACCCCAACAGTAATTCCAGACTTAAGGTGGTCGTTGCCAAAGCAAAAGCTGCCAATATGCCTAATGATAATATCAACCGCGCCATTAAGAAAGCTGCCGAAGCCGGCGAGGGTGACGATTATGAAGAGATCACATACGAGGGATACGGTCCTGCCGGAGTTGCCATTATGGTCAAGACACTTACCAACAACCGCAACCGTACAGCTGCTGATCTGAGACATATTTTCGATAAAAACGGCGGTAATCTCGGTGTAGACGGTTCTGTTTCCTTCCTTTTCAATGAGAAGGGAACCATTCTGATATCCAAAGAGGATTATGAAGACGAAGATCAGGTAATGGACGATGCCCTGGACTGCGGTGCTTCCGATTTTGACAGTGATGACGAGTTCTACATCATTTCCACTTCGACATCCGATTATTATGATGTCAGAGACGCTCTTGAAGCCAAAAACTATACTATTGCCGATTCAACACTGGGACCGGTTGCCATGACAACCGCTGAGGTTACAGATCCTGACGCAGTCGCCCAGCTCGAGAAAATGCTCGATATGATGGATGAGAACGAGGATATTCAGGAAGTATTCCATAACTGGAACGGCTAAAGGATCTAAGCTTTGGACAACAGGGACGAATCAACTCAGGATCAGACCTTAACGCAGAGTGCGCCTGTAGCGCGCAAAACGCTGTTGTCCGAGTTCCGGGGAACTTTGCGGCGCTTTGACAGATCCGGCTCTTCGGCTCAGAATCCCGGTTCTGATTATTCATCTCAGAACTTTGAACGCAACACAGAGCTGATCCTCTCCAACGAGCAAGTTACACGCGATGTTCTGTCAAATATTGCTGTTATCGCTTTTGTCGGGCCTTCCGGTACCGGCAAGAGTACCCGCGCAATAAAAGTTGCCAGGGAAAACAACATTCATTACATAATCGATGACGGTCTGCTTATCAACGGAAGCAGGATCGTTGCTGGAACTTCAGCCAAAAAGGCTCCGACTAAAATGGAATCTGTCAGACAGGCGATCTTTGTCGATCCGACAAGATCTTCTGTTATGAGAAGAGCTTTGGTCGAATCTATGCCAAGAGCTCTTATGATCCTTGGAACATCTGATTCGATGCTGAATAAGATCTGTGACAATCTCTGGCTCAACAGACCTTCCATGCTCATCAGGATAGAGGATGTTTCCACTGAGGAGGAAAGACGCCTAGCCCGTAATACCCGTGTCACGGAAGGAATGCACACCATTCCTGTTCCGAGCATGGAGATAAAACATGAGTTTTCGGGCTATTTTTCCGATCCGTTCAGCAAACTCAGACAGAGATTTGACAGAGAGCGCGGTGTGGTTCCATTGGCGCCGGATTCTGACAGGACTGTCGTCAGACCCACCTTCTCTTCCCTGGGTTCGTATTCTATTTCCGATGAAGCTATTCTTGATCTGATAAAGATCGTCCTTAAGGATGTTCCGGGATATGCCGAAGTAACTTCATTTAAGACCGAGAAACAGACATACGGTGTAATGATAAGTCTGGATCTGGCTCTTTATTACGGATATGATGCCCAGAAGGTTCTTGAGACTGCCCAGCAGCGTGTGGGAAATGCGGTCGAGGAATTTACTTCCATTACAATGAACAGCGTCAATGTCAGGGCCAACCGGCTGATCTATATGTCAAAAAACACCGATTCGGAGGATAAATAATGGAAAAGATCTATATGATCCCTGTTAACGATGCCTATAACGAGTCCTGCGGATGTCCGGTCTGCAGGCTTTACGAAAAAGCTGAGAATAATTACCTTGAGTATTATCTGGGACCTTCATTAATGGAGCCCGATACCCGTAAGATAACCAATAAGACCGGCTTCTGCCCTGTTCACATGGGCAAACTCAATAAAGCCGTTACCAACAGATTGGGCCTCGGTCTTGTTATGCATACACATCTGAAGGATTTTAATGAAGAACTTGATCCGAAGTTTAAATCAGCTATTCCGGCTAAAGCAGGTCTTCTGAAGGGAAGAAATCCCGATTACAAACAGAAGCTTAACTCCGTTGCGGACCTGATAGATAAGAGAGTAAAGTCATGTCCTATTTGTGACAATCTTGATGATGCAATGGGACATTATGTTGAGGTCATCTGCTGGATGTTTTCCCATGATAAAGACTTTAAGGATAAATTTGTTAAATCGGAATATCACTGTCTCCCCCACACTTCTCTGCTCTTGAGACAGGCAGCTAAACTCTCGCAGAATGAAGCATCCGATTTTGTTGAAGCCTTATATTCAAATAACACGCAGACTTTTGATTCCCTTATCTCAGATGTCGAATATTTCACTCTTAAATTCGATTACAGAAATACTGACAAGCCGTGGGGAACAAGCAAGAATTCTATCCAGCGGTCTATGCGTTTCCTTTCTTCGGAAGGAAGAGACTTTGATGAGCAGCAGTCCAAAAAGTGACCGGTATTATTTCATTTAATTATTTGATTCAGTATTAGTTATATTCCGTTCATTACAGCAAATTATAAAGAGGGTGTTCTGAAGTTAAACTCCGGAACACCCTCTATAATTATTTAGTCTGATTATTCAATAGTATCAATAATAGTAAGCTACGTTTGCTACATGATACTTGGTCTTAGCTTCGGAGAATTCATCTCCGCCGACCTTCTTATTCGGACTCGGGCAATAAGGCATACAGAAACCGCCTGTTGGGTTATTACCGCCTGCGAACTTATCAGCTTCGATTCGACCGTAAATATAAACCTTATCGCTCATATAATTATGCTTCTCGAAATTTGAACCGCCGTAAAGTCCGATATAGGCTTCATATGTGCCTGCACTGCCGACTTTGAAAACATTGCCGCCTGTCCGCCGTCAGCAACCAACGTGCTTCTATGTGTATTGCGAACAACACTTGCAATTTCACTTGCAGAAGTGCAGCTGCGGTTAACAGATACAAATCCTACGCTGCAGAGTGCATCAACAGTCTTTGAGTTAGCATTCTCACTGAAACTCAACTTAGCGCCAGGTTCAAGAATAAATACAACAGGTGACGGATCAGCGCTTACATTATAGACAGCAAAGACAAGTTTATTAATTGTGTAATTTCCGGGAGCGAAATAGATTCTATATTCGCCGGCCTTTGAACCGTCTATGCAGATAACATCCGGATCTCCGGCATTGTTTTCCTGGGTCTTTCCCGGAGTAAACCTGTAGTAGCCTGCAGGCATATCCCAATAACCGCTGGAACACTTTGAGTGGATATCATTGAAGCTGATCTCATAACCTGACGGAACATGACCTTCGCTATCCTTCTTATAAGCAGGATATGTTGTGGTAAGAGGATTCTTAACAGCATCAATATCGTGATCAAGGATAGAACCCTTTGCATAGAATGTGGCAATATCCCTGCCAGTATCTTCATCATACTTGATCTCATATTCATCACGTGTAAGTTCTGTTCCTGCAGTGATCTTCTTTGTCATACCATCCGGATTGATCTCAGAGAAAACGTCCGTAACGATATCTACCGGGAACGGATCAGTTGAGTTGTATCTGTAAGCCCTGTATGTATCAATGTTTGAACTGATATCGCTGGGCACTTCATCAGGATTATCAATCGTGAAATTGCCAACCTGATCCACATTAGTAACATCAATCAAATTACCGTCACAATCCAGGAAGTAACATGTTTTGCCACTGATAGTATTCTTAACATATCTCTGGCCATCATTAGCTCCGATACCACTATATGATGTACTGTCATTTATCGCATATCTTCCGGAGAAAATAATATTCTGAGACTGAATATTACCCCAGTTGTTGGCGCTCTTCTGAAGGAAACCGCCCTCGGCCGTACCATCACCGATAAAATACAGATCGCCTTTTATTACAGGAATAACTGTTGAATTAAACTGTGATCCTGCAAGGAAGATCATGTTGCCGTGATAGACATTATCGGAAGAACCGAATTTGCCCTGACCGTCTGCTGCATAAACGATATCAGAGAAGAATACAGCGGAAGATGTAGTATCTGAAGCGCTACCTCTGACGAGGATCGTATTATCGGTAGGAGCCTCTATATCAGGATTAAGCATACCTACACCATGTGTATAACGGAGCTGTGTGCTGGTTGTACCGGAACCGATATCGATCTGGTTCTTAAAACGTCCGCCGTTGCTGGTATGACCTTCAGTAACACCGAGGATCAGTCTGATATTCTCAACCTGATCTCCGATAGTTGTCTTGAAGTCAGCATATACAGTGTCCTTATCAGGATAATTAGGATAATAAAGATCAAGGAGTGTGCAGTTAGAATCATCAGTGGCTGACATTCCGGGCATATCTGCCATTACCATTCTGATCTTCTGATCATCGGTATGGGAATTATCGGCATTGGTTCCCTTAGGGGATTCCTTAAGGAGATTCTCGATCTGTGTGTCCGTAATCTCCTGCATATCGACAGCTTCCCAGAAAACTTCCGAAGCGGCAGTAACGGTAAGTCTTGCCTGGCTCGACATAGCGTTGCCGTACAAACGGTTCCTGGTAGCCTGAGTAAGCATTAAAGCAGAAGCGATGAAGATCATTGCCAGTGCCAGAATGAGTACAACTACAACAAGTATCGCACCCTGCTTGCTCTTCTTGGTCTTGCTTAATCTTTTAATCATAAGAAGCACCTTCCTTACTTTATGATTCTAAGTCATTAACTTCTTTATAATATGGCACCGGCGAGAATACCCCGCACAGTTCCCCTTATTGTTATGCCTATTTTATTTCATCTCAATTCAAATTTCAACAGAAAATTCGAATTTTGCTAACTTTTTTTACATAGTTTGTTAACATTTTGTTTACAAACTATGTTTCTTTCTCCTCTTCCTCAGGTTTTGGGGCAGGTTTGCCCTTCTCCCCGTACTTGTCAAATTCTTCTTTTTTGGATGCTACAAGCCAATAATCATTCTGTGTTGCAAAACGCAGGACCGAGGCAGCGTAATAATTTCCGGCTTTGTTTTTCTTTACCCTCGTTCTCGAAAACAGCTCTCCGTGTTCCCTGCATTCAAGCAAAGCGTACTGTGATTTGCGTATCCTGAAGCCCGGGATCTTAACAGACAGCTTTGATCCGCATAAGGGGCAGACAGACATGAAAAGCTTTGCGGTTGCAAAAGCGCTTATTCCGTCGAGGCACTCCGGACCGACAAAACTGAAATCAGAAGGGACATCCGGATCGATCGAGGAACTCGATATGGCAGAGATCACTTCTGACGGTTTATTGTGTTTGAATATCTCCTCAAAAACCGCCCCGGTATAGTGGGCATCCGCAGTCGCACTGTGAAATATCTCATTCTTGGCTATGCTGTAATAGTCAACGGCTGCCTCAACGCTTCTTTGAGTTCCCTGAAGACCCGCAAAAAGAGAAAAGATCGGCTGGAGATCCAGAAAGAACATGTTGAGTTCCGGATCCATCCCGAAGAATTCAAGATTCATCTTGAGCATGGAGGGATCAGAACTTCCCCATCCCACAAGGATGGAATCTCCGCAAAATCCCCGGAAAGTCTCATAAGCCTGTTTGAAAGGGATGCCGTTTAACAGATCGGCATTTTTCTTATGCGTTACTTTCTTAACATGATAATGAAGCTTCGTATACTTTACCGGCATGATATCGGCAGAGAAAGAGTCCTTATATATAAGTTCACCGTTATCATAGATATACTTCAAAGCGCCAATCTCGATTATCTCACCCGTAAGCTTGCTTACATCAAACGGGTATTCCTTGCCCGGCATCGGCTGATTCCATTCCATATCGAATACTACGAATTCCGTACCGTCTGTGATCTTTCTGCTAAGCATTTGTCTCGGTTCCTTCGCCGGTTACTTTCTTCTTTTCATTATACCTTTGAAGAATGGGAATTGCGATAAGACAGAATGCGGCCGCGATGCTCATAAGCATACAAGGACCGGTACCCGAAGCTTTGCTGCCGACCGAGACTTCCATACCGGCTGTATTATTGCTCAGGAAAATCGCTGACAGTCTTCCGCATAATTCAAATGTATAAGCGGTTTTTCCATCGATCCTTATCTCGGAATCAGCATATGAATAAGGAACGATAAGTGTGCAGATACCGTTAACACTGCTCACATCCATAAGAAATTCCGTACCGTTGATCTCTCCTGACAAAGCTTTCATGTCAGCAAGAGCGGTTTCATCAAGTTTGTAAAGAGATATCCGGCATGAGTCCTCATTCTCGGAATCGATAATAAGATCAAGCTTAACCTCTCCGGAACCGCATATGAGCTCTGTAAAGAAGGGTCCGGTATAAGCACGGGCCACAATTCCGTTAACGTCCAAGATATCTATTGCCGCTCCGTTGTCGGCATTGCAGTACAGGAACAGTCTTTCGCCCTCTTCAACGGCAAACGGACTGAACGACAGCGTGTTTGGACCTGCATCGAGCAGATATGAATCATAACCCGCCTGTCTGGATTCCTTTTTATCAGAAGTTGTCAGGAATATCTCTTCCAACAGGTTTCTGCCTGATATCTGCATGGAAATATAATTCATATCATCGATTACGGAAGAACCGGGTTCATAGTTTCTGAGATCGGCCGGCACTATGAGATATTCATCAGCCCTCAGCACGGGAAGATCCATATCATCATCAATGATAAGGCTTTCTGAATAACCGCTGCCGTTATCGTTCTTAAAATACTCGCTTGCGGATTTCTTCTGGATTGAATTATTGAACATAATGAACGCCGCGTTTATGCCGACAAACAGGAGAATGAAGACAAATGCGAATATCTTTTTCTTTAAGGTCAGCCTGTCCTTGGCATATGCGTAGATCAGAGCCGCTTCCAGGATGATGCCTATGAATGTCGATATCAGGACAGGACTTGCCAGAGACGTTCCGGATGTCGAATTGCCGGAGATAATCAGGAAAAACAGCGGGATAAGGCATGTTGCGATATGGTCCCCGCGGCTTAATCCCCTGGCATTTTTAAGACCGATCCCCGCAATCAGGAAGAGAACGGCTTCCATACCGATCAGCCTGGCGGAATTCATCAAAGGGGATGCACCGAATAAGCTTATTATCTCGTTAACAAAAGATGAGCAGCAGGTGATGTGGATCACAGAAATGATGACAGCTGATGCCGCTTTAAGTCTCAGAGGTATCCTCTCGTTCACCGCAAAGGCAATAACGCCGGCAACCGTCAGTATTCCGATATAGAACAACGGAGCCGCATTCTGATAGATCCCTCCGGATCTGAGAAGGAACATTCCTCTTAACGTCTCAAAGACCGTATAAGTAACGCTCGCGTTCTTGAAGCTTTCCGCAACGTTAATGTCAAAATCCATGGAAAGAAGTCCCGGAACAGTGAATACCGCGGACAGTCCGAAGCCGAACACGAGTGTTGAAAGCAGCTTGAGCCATGAAGTGATCATGATCTTAAACGAACCGTAAAGGCTGATACACATCAAAAGTCCGATAAGGATCATTACGGGCATTCCGACCATGGCGCCGAAGCCGCCGGAAAAGATCAGTAAGAAAGATGCGATCCCGGATATGACATATGCGTTCCATGTCCTTTTCTGCAGATAAGAATCAAAAGCGGACATAACAACGGGCATCATAAGGGCCATATTCATGACCGAAGCAAACTGCGCCGTAAACACCAGCTGTGAAGAAAAAGCATACATTACCGCAAGCAGTGCCGAAAACATCCTTGAAAGCTTAATATGTTTGGAAAGAAAGTAATACATTGCCGCGCTGCACAGGCCGAATCTCAGGTAATAACCGGCCATAAGAACTGCCTTCGCGAATGCCTGAGGCAGGATCAGGGCCAGATAGAAAAACAGGTCAGTATGAACAAACGACAATAATCTCCAGGTGCCTGAAGCGGATCTTCCGGATCTGATCAGTTCGATGTCGTCCATCGAAAGTTCAATACCCTTGAGAATTGAACGGCTCATCTCCCCGCTCCGCATCGAAATGCCCTCAGGAAGTATCTTGCCCGGCTCAGTCTTTAATCCGATATTAAGCGCAATGAAAGCGATAAGCGCGGATGTGATGAAGCAGAATGCCACCTCGCAAAATGTTCTGAACTTTCCTGAAGTCTTATTCATCTGTCACCTCCGGATCACCGGTCTTATCACCGGGATCAGACTTAACTCTTTCATCTTCCGGAGCAGAAGCATCCGGCTTTATTCCGTTATTTTCAATCACTTCCGATACAGGCACTTCTTCGATCACATCAGCTGTCAAGACCGCTTCAGGCGCAGCCGTCACCTTGTTCCGTATGGCATCCTTCTTTTTTCTGTTATGCCTGTAAATGGCGGGAACAACGATCAGGAGCAATATAAATACCGCCGAGCCGGCACTTATCATGGCACCTTCCCTGAATCCTGCAGGAGTATAACTTAAGCTTACATCATGGCTTCCCTTGTCCAGTCTTATCCCCATGAGGGCATCCTGGATCGGAACTATCTCCGCGGGTTTACCGTCGACCTCGGCCGACCAGCCCTCGGAATAAGGGACTGAGAGGAATAAAAGACCGTCTTCAATAACATCTATGTGTCCCGATAATGATGTGGTGTCGTATGAAGTTACTTCGAGCTGTTCATCCGAGAACTTTTCGAGCATCTCGGCATATCCCTGCTGATCCAGCTGATATCCGTATACAAACAGGGATGATCCCGGTGAGTCGCTGTATTTGACGGTGAGTTCGATAGGTGTTCCGTCGAATATTCCGAGACAGATGATCTGATAGCTTCTTATCTCGAACCTGATCGATGAATCACCGTTCTTTACCGTGGCATATCCGCCTTTTCTGGCATTCGCGTAGACATAGACATCAGATCCTATATCCGCCTCTTCGACGGTAAGCTTGATCGTATAGTCATTTTTGGAGGAATTTACCACACCGCCGTAGACAACGACCGAGGAATTGGTGTCAGACGAGGTAAGACCTCCTATGGTGTTATCCGGGATAAGCTTTACGGGTTTGTAGACTCTTCCGGCACCCATACTGGTGACCCACTGGTTTGTCTTATCGAAAACATCGAGGTTATTATCATAATCGGGGGCATATTCTATCACGGCAGGATTGGTCATGAATCCGACGCTTAACGCATCCGGATTGCCCCAGGAAGTGACAACGGCATCACTGTATTCCTTTTCGAACAGATTTGGTACAGCCTGTGTCGCGGTGGTCTCCACAAGATTCCTGACATTCAGGAGCGTGGCGGTGACACGTGTAAGGCCGGCATTTCTCAGGCCGTTTATATTATTGTTGTGGAAACCGTAGTTTCTCATATATCTGACAAAGTTTTCCCTCGCCGTGGAGGAGAAGATCGACAGACCCTTGACATTATATAGTGACTGAAGATCACAGACATTGTTCGGGAACAGTTCGGAACGCTCAAAGTTCATATGGCCTTCGGTCCCCTCGACTTCAGCCGTATAAGCAGAGACCTCTTTCCAGTTTCTGCCGTACGGGGCGTAACTCGTGAAGCCTTCGTGATAACAGACAAGACCTATCGATACCAGCGCGGCGGCAAACATCTCGACCATCATGGTTACCGTAAGTAATGTTTCGCAGAAAAACTCGCTCTTTTTGGAATTGATGTTGCTTACCGTATGGAGGGCCGCGCCCTGGATTATCAGGAGCTTACCGTATGGAGGGCCGCGCCCTGGATTATCAGGAATAACAGGGTCGTTCCGATCTGGATATAGCCCTCATTGCCCGATCCGAATTTCTCGAAAAGAATAAGGAATGCTGCAGAGCTCAGCACGGCTCCCGTAATATATTTCGATCCGAGGCTTCTTATGCGCCTTATGGTAAGAAATCCTACATACACCAGCAGGAAGCTCATAATGAAGGACTCCCTGAAATTGATCTGATTCGGGAAATGCATTCCGTGCCAGATGAAATTAAGAGTACGGTTTGTAAAGCTCATATACATTATCGCCAAAAGTGTTCCGAATACGATCTTATGCTTGAGCCTGATCCCCGTTCTTGAAGGAAGAAGGAAGAACAAAGGCAGCATGAGCACTATTACAAGACCGCAGTAAACGTTAGCCATTCCGTCCCTGATATTCGGATTTGCAGCCACCATCAGCCTGCCGAAAAAATCAAAAAGATCACTCTGAAGTGCATAATCCACCTTGAGGGGATCGCCTGTAGCGGAACAGTTCTTTAAGATCAGATATGTCGGAATGGTTATTACCGCCGAAGCACCGGCAGCAACGATACTAGACACCGCAAAACGTACGGCGGAACCTAAGAAAGTCTTAAAACAAAGCCTTCCCGGGTCTCCCTTAGGCTTTGCCCGTGAGAACAGGCAGATATAATATGCCGGCGCGAATAATGCCACAAATAAACAAATAAAATAGCCGGCGTAATAGTTGCTGACTATGGCCGTGGCAAGAGATATTGTGTACAACCCGTACTTATGCTCCAGAAGGAGCTTTCTGAGGCCGATCAGGATCAGCGGGAGCAGCACGACGGCATCGCACCACATGATGTTCCAGAAATAAGCGATAAACCATCCGCACAAAGCGTATGACGAACTGAAGACGACCGTGATATTGTCTATCCTTTTGTT
>CACYRM010000078.1 GCA_902776845.1 Oscillospiraceae bacterium | reverse complement strand
ACTGCGGAGCTCATCGCGAGGATCAAGGCTCTCGGACGCAGGAGCGAGATCTATTCAGATTCCGTCAAATCGGTCGGAAACCTCGTGCTCGACAGCAACAAGTTCGAGATGCGCGTAGGTGATAAGTCAGTCAGTCTCACCAATAAGGAGTACCAGCTTATAGAGCTTTTCATGCTTCACCCGGGATTCGTTTTCCCGACCGAACACCTGATGGAAAAGATCTGGGGGCTCGACTCGGAATCTTATATCGATGTCGTATGGACACATATAGGTTTTGTTAGAAAGAAATTAAAATCGCTCAATGCCAATGTCGAGATAAAGACCATAAGAGGCGCTGGTTATTCGCTGGAGGTCATTGAATGATCAAAAAGCTCCGCTGGCGTTTCATCTCCGCTGCCATGCTCGCGTTCCTTCTCGTGATCACCCTGATTGCGGGTCTTGTTAATATCGCAAACTATTGCGTGGAGACAAGGCACATAGACCAGATAATTGATTCAATAATCAATTACGACGCATACAGGCCGCGGTTCTTCGGACCTGATATGCGCGGCGCGGGCAACCCGGGCATGACCGGAGAGATGACTCCTATGGAGCCGTTCCTGGCGCTTCCTGATATTGAAGCCAACTACATGACACGTTTCTTTATCGTAGCGATCGATGACAGTAATGAACTGCTTTTCGCGTCCATGGATTTCGTCGCATCGGTCACGGAGTCCGAGGCGGTTAATTACACAAGGACCGCCCTCAAAAGAAACTCTGACCGCGGATACATAGGAGGCTACCGTTACGCGCGCGTCGATATGGATGACGGGACGGTGGTGGTCTTCCTCAACTGCGAAAACGTGATCAGAACGATGAACTCCGTCCTCAGCATGACCCTTGTAATATCATTTTTCGCTCTTCTGCTCGTATTCGTGCTGGTCGTCATACTTTCCCGGAAAGCTATCCGGCCGATAGCCCACAACATCGAGATCCAAAAGAGATTTATCACCGACGCAGGTCATGAACTCAAGACGCCCCTTACGTCCATATCAACCAGTATCGACGTCATCGAGATGGTAAACGGACAGGATGAGTGGACAGACAACATCCGCTCCCAGGTCAGCCGCATGTCAGGCCTTGTCAGCGAACTTGTCGCACTTTCCAGGCTCGATGAGGTTAAGCCGGTTCCGGACAAGGAACAGTTCGACTTGAGCAGCGCCGCATGGGAGACTCTTGAAGTCTTCATTCCGCAGGCGAAAGCCAAAGGCAAGGAGATAAAGACTGATATCAGCGAC
Source organism: Oscillospiraceae bacterium (assembly GCA_902776845.1). GTDB lineage: Bacteria > Bacillota > Clostridia > Saccharofermentanales > Saccharofermentanaceae > Saccharofermentans. The sequence goes on along the minus strand of CACYRM010000078.1, from coordinate 9,207 downwards.
GGTATTTCGATCGTCGGAGAGAAGACCTCCATACAGCAGATGCTCTCCGTTCTTATTGATAACGCGATCAAGTATTCTGACGATAACGGACAGATATCCTTAACACTGAACAGGGTCAGGAATAAGGTCCGCATCGAAGTCTTCAACACCTGCAATTATGAGAAAGCTCCTGATACCGACCGCCTTTTCGACCGCTTCTACCGTCCGGATGAATCACGCAATTCCACCACCGGCGGCAACGGAATAGGTCTTGCCATCGCCAAGGCAGTCGCCGATGCCCACGGCGGAAAGATCTCCGCGTTCTGCCCCGACGGCAAGTCAATGAAGATAACTGTGGAACTGTAATATCATTTCTGCAACATTTCCCCTTCCTCGTCTGTTAATATAGTAAAAAGACCGATAAGGAGGGCATGGAAATGAAGATCACACCCGCTAAGAATTATAAGAAGCCGCTCTATGCCGCAGGAATCGCAGCAACACTGGTGGCAGTATCGGTAACAGGATGCACGGATCTTTCCCTCGGTGCCAAAAGCGGATCAAAAGGTGCCGGCAAAGGTCCTGTCCAGGTAAATACTATCAAGAAAGATGCGGATAGCGAGCCGATCTATGAAGGCGAGATCGATCTTGCCGGCGAAGTTGAGCTGGACGGCGATGTAGCGCTTGAGGGCGAGGTCGCATATGAGCCTGATCCGACGGAAGAGTATCCGGATAACGTAGGTCCCGAACTTTCCGGAAGTGTTGAGGTCGAAGATCATTAATCCTTATAAACCTTTATGAACCTGACTCTTCACCTAACCGAGAATTGCAACATGGACTGCAGTTACTGCATCCGTGAGAAATGCCCCCGTGACATGACCGAGGAGGTCCTCTATAAAGCGTGTGATCTTGCCTTTTCGAGAGGTCAGCGTGCCGGGCTGTGTTTTTTCGGCGGTGAACCGCTTCTGAAGAAAGACCTTATTTACAAAGCTCTTGATTACTGTGAAGAAAAATCCCTAAAGACAGGTATCAGATTCGACTGCAAGATGACGACCAACGGAACGCTTCTTGATGAGCCCTTCCTCGTGCGCGCAGTTAAAGCGAAAATGGGTATCGGTCTTTCTTTTGACGGCAAAGCCCAGGATGTCTGCAGGATCTTCACAGGCGGTCAGCCGACTTCATCCGTTGTCGAAGAGAAAGCAAAACTCCTTTTAAGCTATATGCCCGGCTCCACAGCCCTGGCGACGATCGCTCCACAGGCTGTTCCCTATTACGCAGAGTCCGTTAAATATCTACACGATCTCGGATTTACGAGAGTATCCTTTGTGATCGCCTACGGCAGCCGTGTCAGCTGGACCGATGACGATCTTGATCTTCTCCGCATAGAGCTCGAAAAAACGTCCGCCTACCTCAAAGAGCTCTTCATTAAGAAAGAGCACTTCTTCATGTCTGCTTTTCACTCGAAGATCAGGGACTGCATCAGCGGAAAGAATCCCGCCGAGCGATGCCACCTCGGTGTAAGGCAGATGCCCGTAACCCCAACAGGTGACCTCTATCCCTGCACATCTTTCATAGGTGACACGAAATATCTTCTGGGTAATGTTTTCGACGGCATCGATGATAACAAAGTAATCGAGCTTGCGAAGAAAGCATCGACTCCGGAGACCTGCGTCAATTGTGATCTCGTAAAGCGCTGCACCAATTCGTGCGGCTGCGCCAACCGTATGAACACCGGCGACGAGAACCAGGTCTCACCCCTTCAGTGCACATACGAACGCATGCTGATAGAGATCAGCGATGCCCTTGGTGAAGAGCTGTATCAGATCGATCCTGAAAGATTTGCAAAAGAATTTTCCTGACAAATAGCGTATAAACGGGAATGATAATTCGAGCTCGAGCGCTTTTATCTGGCATTCATTCGCAAATGCTTTATTTTATTGCATTTGAGGTACTTCGTTATTGAAGTAATCAATTGCAGCATTACATCCTTGCCTTAACGCTTCTCTGTTAATAACAAACTTGTCACTCATAACCAACTTGGTTTGAATATCATCCGTGAGCAGGATCTTAACTAAATCAGCACATGCATTAACATCTACTGCTTGAGCAGAAGAGCCGATTAATAGGACAAACAGATTTCATTTTTGTCTAATCTAGCAAAAACTGAATGCCTCTATTTCAGTTCCCAAAACCCTAACATAATTGTCATTCTGATTACTCATTTTGTTTTTGTCTATTTTAAGTGTCGTCGGCGAATATGGGAGCATATCCTTATGAAAAGCAAAAGTATTGAGCGTAACCTCCGGTTCATATTTCCTAATACTGTCTGTCAGTTCGATCAGCAGCATCTCTTTTTCATCCTCTTTTACTCCATCGGACCAAACTATATGTGCAACCAAATTAAAAGGTTCATTATCAACAGGTTTCTTCAGAACGACAGCATCACTGATATAGTCAAACGCTTTGATTATGTTCGCCAAATCGAAGAGGTATACTCTTCTTCCGTTGGGAAGATCTATCGAGTCGTTGATCCTACCCCAAATATAAACAAAGCCATTTTTGTCAATCTCTGCTAGATCACCGGTATGAATCCAGCCATCGATCTTTGTTTTAGCTGTTAGTTCCGTTTTGTTGTAGTAGCCCTTCATAACAGACTTGCTTGTGATCCAAAGCTCTCCTCTTTGATCATATCCCAATTCATTTCCATCATGATCAAAAACCCCGACAATGATTCCTGCAAATGGTATTCCAACACTCATTATCGACTTACTATAGTCGTACCTTGCATTTACACATTCCGAACAAACCGAAGCAAACACTTCTGAGCATCCATAAGCACTTGCCATACCACGATCTGATTTTGCCTGCGCCATTATTTTCTGCCATTTTTGAAACTTTTTTTTGTCGGTACCTTCACCTCCAACGACCCATGCCTTGACGAAAGAGAAATCATATTTTTCTATATTTCCTTCACTGATTATTCGATTAAAAAATGCATCCCATGCGCTCCCTGTTGAGCAGATAACACTGGCATGATACTTAGTAACCTGATGATAAAAGTCGTTTTCTGATACCCTTGGATCAATAACAACTGTCATTCCTTTATATATTGGGAAAATAAACAGAATGTTGAGTGATGTAGCAGCTGTCGGTGGAAAATGATTCAAACATCTTTCACCAGGGAAATACTGGCAACCAGACGCATTTTCCATACACAGTTGAGCAATAACCGTCTCGTTTGTTGCCACAACACCTTTGACCACTCCTCCAACTGTAGTTCCACTCGAAGAAGTAATAAATGAATTCCTATCTGCTACAAACTGAACTCTTACTTCTCCGGTATAATCATTTGATAGATTTACTGCTTTACGGGCAAAAATATACTTTTCGGTCTTAGGGATACTTACTTTGTCTTTTATGCCTGACAATAATGACACGATTTGTTTCTTAGGTGCCGGCATTGAATCTGATATTCGAACAATTATTACCTTTTCAAATCTGTCTTTTGAAAACTCCGCACTAACATTTGGCCACATCTGATCAAAAACTATTGCTATCCTGCACTCTTTTGTCTCCTCTGCCAATGCCTCCGGACTTATTGCAAGTTTTAAAAAATAAGGACATGCACCTATTATGTTCAGAGCAAAGATCATATAGCAGACCTCCGGCAAAAACGGTCCGTAGTAAGCTACTACCTCATTTTCTTCAACTCTTAGAGCCTTAAAAGTTCTCGCCCAGATATAAACGTTATCAATAAGCTCTTTTCTTGTTATTTTTCTACCGAAGTATTCAAGTGCAGGGATATCTATATGTTTATACAGACTCTCCTCAATAACATCCCATACAGTCTTATTATTAGGGATTTCATTAGCTTCATCTTCAGCATTCTCTTTATAGTACTTAAGCCAAGGTCTTTCTTCGGACGGATATCCCGACATATCTTTCTTGCTGACGTTCATAACGCTATCTCCAATAAAAAAGTGCGGCAACCGAAGCTACCGCACCGAAAACCGTTAGCCTCAATTGCTGCGACACAATCATCCCAGAACGGAACGTAGAGACCAACGTTTTTACCAAACGCCAGCCGTTCTGAGATTATTCGATTGTGTCGCACTAATATTTTACACCTGGAAATTGCTTTCGGATAAGAAATATAGATTATTGCCATCTATAGCAATCATCTTTCTCATGAAATACATCTGTTAATGCCATTCGAAACGGACTGGCAAGCAACGCATTTGTGTAACACCAATGCCTGGAAGCTTGTCAGGGGACACTTCCCCTGAGACCCCGAAGCGTTTTCGTCGAACATAAAAATGTTCATTTCCATAAATGTGATGAAAAGGGTTTCAGGGATTCCCTGACAGGCTATTTGCGCATTTGTATATACATGCGCGATGCTTGTTCGTCCGTTCCGAAGTAATTTGAAATCCGAAACAATGAAGGCCGTAAGCAAGTCTTATTACTTCTTCCAAAAGTCAAGGCGCCCTACGTGGTCAAAAAACGAAAAAGATCGACAGGATTAATTAAAAACCTATCGATCAAATTTCATTAATCTGATGCTATGCTTTGTCTTTACATTACTGCCTTATCCACATAAAACAGGGGCTCTCAAGGGTTTATTGATTATTTCAAACCGTTAATCCCTTCCGATTATCTTTGTGACCTCATATACAAAGACGCCCTTGGTCTTACCCTTAAGAGGAATCTCTCCGACATCTTTAACCTCAAGCCTGTCCTTAAGTCTCTCATAAAGAACGTCACTTATGAGGACCTGCCCTTTCTTGGCATTAGCTTCAAGTCTCGCTGCAGTGTTAACAGTATCTCCGATCGCCGTAAAGTCCATACGGAATTCGCAGCCGACGTTACCGACGACCGCAGGACCGCAGTTAACGCCTACACCGAAGCCGACACTTCTTCCGAATCTCTTCTGGAACTTCTCTTCAATGGCCTCGCCGCCTTTGACGATATCCATCGCCGCGCAGACAGCTTTATATTCGTAGTCTTCAAGATCGAACGGTGAATTGAATACAGCCATCGTCGCGTCGCCGACGAACTTGTCCAGTGTGCCGCTGTTGTCGAAGATAGACTTCGTCGTGAGTGTCAGATACTCGTTGAGGATCTCGACTACCTGCTCAGGCTCCAGGGCCTCAGACATTGTGGTAAAGCCTCTGATATCAACGAAGAGGACGGCAATGTCTCTGTTCTCGCCACCGACCTTGATCTCAAAATCACCTTTCTTGGCGATCTCTTCAACGACCTGCGGAGCGACATATTTCCGGAATGCGTTGAGAACCTTCTTCTTTCTCCTGGTCTCCATCAGGTAATTGATTCCGAGCGAATAGATGAAGGACACTATCAGCACGAGCGGGAAATAAATAATGCTGTATGAATAACCACGGTTGTTGATCCAGACAAGGACAGCGACTTCTATACCGGCTGACGCAATGAGCAGCAGGACCGACTGCCAGGTCTTGAGCTTCCTGAACAGAAGGTGGATGACCATCGTGAGAAGTGCCGTAATGAGACTCAGGATATAAGGATCTCCGTTAATCGCGAATCGTCCCTGCAGATAGGACTGGAAGATGTTCGCATGGATCTCGACTCCGTACATCTGGCTGCTTCCGCCGTTCGGAACTATGAAGTCGTCCTGCATAGCCTGCTCGTAAGCGCCGACGAAAACAATACTGTCAGAGAAGATCCTCGGGTCGATCTTACCGTCCATAACATCCGCAAGAGAGATGTATTCATAGTCACGGGGCTTGCCGGAATAGTTGATTATCGATCGTCCTGTCTTATCGGTCGGGACTTCATTGGGTGTGATTCCGAGGTTCTCGCAGTACTTGTCGTACACCGCCTTCGCAAATGTCTGATATGTAACTCCGTCGTAGGTTTCCGTTGGAATGATCCTTCTTACCGTACCATCCGAATCCTGCGAGACGTTACTAAATCCGGTGGAAGTAACATTAAGAAGTTCTTCATAGGGGCGGACGATTCCTTCCACCGGATAGTAAACAACACCTTGATCGTTTGTCTCCCATTTCTTGCTGTAGATCAGCTGTGAGACAACAACGACATTGCCGTATTCTTCTGCCGCGTCCACGAGAGCCTGGTCCTGCTCATCGATATTGCCCGAAAACAGGATATCGAAGCCGATTACATATGGCTTCGTGTTTTCGTCCACGTTGAGCTTTTTGATCAGGTCAGCGTACACGCTTCTTGACCACGTCTGAATCGGTCCGTACTCCTCTAGAGTCCTCGCATCGATACCGATGATCTTTATATCGCTTCTGATACCTCTCGGCACCTGGTAGAGCCTGTCACGCGCAATGTAGTCCAGAGGACTGAACAGGTTCGTCAAGGTGAGCAGGAAAACGATTATCCCCGCAACAAGCGCCTCGATTGCAGGCAGAAGCTTTTTGCTCATAAGATCATGTCACCTTTTTAAAGATGTATTGAGCGTCTGAGCTTACGTAGAACGGCATGTTGCCGTTAAATACTGTCTTGCTCTCAGTCTCGGTTCCGTCACTGTTTACAATGGTTACGATCCATTCACCGACATCAAGGAAATACATCTCTCCCTTTGCAAGAGGCAATGCTCTTCCCGCAGGAATGATCCTTTCCTTAAGCCAGTCAGCCAGGAGCGAGATGTCCAGTGTGCTGACATTTCCGGCCACGTCGATTGCGACAATGTGATAAGACATATATCCGTCTTCAGGACGTGTCAGTGTAAGAATGTTGGCACCGCCTGCATTAAGATCTATAACATCGCCGTTTACCGTCAGTGACGCAAGGTTCTTATCGTCAACAACGACAACCAGGCTTTCCTCGAACAGGACAGCATCTTCAAGAACACCGCCTGCAGAACCGTTAAATACAGGAGCGATCTTATCGATCTTAGGCTTGTCTGCCAGCGTAATCGCGGCGGTAAGAGCGTTGTCTTCGATCCTCTTAAGATAGATCTCGCTGATATCTTCGGTATAAGGAATGCTCTCCTTGAATTCTCCGTCAGGTGTGGCGGAGATCAGGTATCCGTCAGGTGCCTTAAGATCGACATCGCTTGTATAGTAGCCGTTGTCGCCTGCAGTTCCTGAAGGAACATATGCAGTCTGAGGCTTTTCGAGATAAGAGATGCTGAATTCCGTTGTGACGCTTGCACTCTCATAGAAATATGTCTCGCCGACAATGGCGATAGCAGTATACTTCCCGACAGCAACAGGCGGAGTCTTTGAATACTCGTTATCGGAACCGGAAAGCTTATACATTATGGTAACGTCACCGTTGGAATCTGTCTCATATTCCGGCTTAACCGTCTGTCCGTAATAGATATCAGGAACGGTCAATACCAGCTTTGTTACAGGATTGAGCATGATCTTAAACTCTGCGGTGCAGACTATGCGTGCATATTCAACAGTGGCAGGGATCGTAGCCCTGACAGTATATGTGCCTGCGGCTGAAGGAACCGTAGAAGAGTATGTTGAATCATCTGCCGAACTGAGCTTGTACTCGAATGTTGCTCCAGCCTTGCCGTTCGAAATAGTTGTAACTACAGGCGTAACCTCACCACCGACATAGATGTCAGCTACGTATACGCTTGCAGTGGTTACATTCTTACTGATCGTGAAGGTGTTTGTAGATACCGCACCTGTATAGTTTTCTGTCTCCTCTACTGTTACCCTGACGGTGTACACACCTGCAACAGAAGGAGCTGTCTCAGAATATTCCTTATCAGGATCGGTACTGAGCTTGTATTCGACAATAACTCTTCCGTCAGATACAACCGAGACAACAGGTTTAACCGTACCGCCGACAGTGATATCTTCAACGGAAACAGCTGCGGAAGCCGTTCTCTTGCTTATCCTGAACGTTGCTGTACATGTCGTGCTTAAGTATTCATCTGTCTCTGCAACAGTTGCCTTTACCGTATACTCGCCTTCGGCAGAAGGAACTGTTCCGATATATGCCGAATCAGAAGCCGTGCTGGGCTTGTACTCGAAAGTAACCTGACCCCTGGATACGGTCGTTACTTTAGGATCAGGAGTCTCACCGACATAGATATCAGCCACTGATACAGTTGCAGTAACTGCATTCTTGCTGATAGTAAATGTTGCGGTGCATGTCGTGCTTAAGTATTCATCCGTTTCTGCAACAGTTGCCCTTACGGTGTATTCGCCTGCGGCAGTAGGTACTGTTCCGGAATATTCCAAATCAGAAGCCGAGCTGAGCTTATACTCGAATGTAACCTGGCCTCTTGATGCAGTCGTTACTTTAGGATCAACCTTTTCGCCGACATGGATATTTTTAACCGATACAGTTGCCGTAACTGCATTCTTGCTGATAGTGAATGTATCTTCGCATGTCGTTCCTAAGTATTTTTCTGTCTCGGAAAGAGTGACTCTTACAGTATATGAACCGGCATCTTCGGGAGCTTCAGTTGAATACTTTGTACCGCCTTCAATGGCATACTCGACTGTGACATCACCGTCGTATTTTTCAGGATCTATCGTGATCTCAGGAGCAACATTTCCTCCAACGAAGATATCAGCTGCCGTTACCTGAGCGGTGACTTCATACTTAAGGATCTCAAATGTAGCCTCACATGTAGTGCTTAAGTATTCATTTGACTCAGCGATCGTTGCTCTAACCTTGTATACGCCTGCGGCTGTAGGAACAGTCTCCGAGTAAGCCGTATCAGGAGCCGTACTGAGTTTGTACTCGATTGTAACCTGTCCCTTTGATGCAGTCGTTACTACAGGAGCAGGTTTCTCATCGACGTAGATATCTTTAACAGTTACAGTTGCCGTAACTTCGTTCTTGCTGATCGTGAATGTGTCCTCGCATGTTGTTCCCAGATAATTGTCTGTCTCGGAAAGGGTAACTCTGACTGTATATGAGCCTGCATCTTCGGGAACTTCAGTTGAATACTTTGTGTCTCCGTCAATGGCATATTCTACCGTGACATCACCGTCGTATTCTTCAGGATCGATCGTTATCTCAGGAGCAACATCGCCTCCGACAAGAATATTAGCCACAGATACTTCAGCGGTAACTTCATACTTGAGGATCTCGAATGTGTCTTCACATGTCGTGCTTAAGTATTCAGCTGTCTCTTCAACAGTTGCCCTGACCTTATATTCACCTGCAGCCGTAGGAACCGTTTCGGAATAAGCCGAATCTTCATCAGTGCTGAGCTTGTACTCGATTGTAACCTGGCCCCTGGATGCTGTCGTT
>CACYRM010000077.1 GCA_902776845.1 Oscillospiraceae bacterium | reverse complement strand
ACTGCCAGTATGAACTTGAGCATCGACATGACCGAAGCACGGTCACGGTTATATCTTTCTATATCACTCAGTCCCTTTTTGTTCTTTTCCATATTCCTTTTCCCTCTTTTCGCCTCGGAAAGAACGTCCAAACCTCCGCCGGCGAACTTATCTTACGGACTTTACTATAATCTAATACCCTTGAACAATAATATCCACAGGACAACACATATCGCGATCCCGAGGACCAGGGTAATGTTGATACCCTTGAAAAATCCTCCGGCCTTTCCGCCGTCCTTGACTTCTGGCTTTCTCTCATCGCCGTAGATATCCGCGCTGTACGCGAAGTGGAACTCTCCCAGAGTCTTCCTGAAGAACGCGAGAAGGATTATCGCGACAACGAGCGCCGGTATCGACGCAAAGTAGATGGTGCTCGGGATATCGCTGTAGATCCTTATCGTGGTAAGGTCGATCTCGCCGACTATGCTGCCGATCAGGATCCCAGTCAGCCTGGAGCCCAGGAGAGCCAGTACCGGGCCGTAGATATTCTCGGTGTGGTTTCTGACGATGCAGAGCCACCAGCCGATGACAACAATTGCGGGAAGATCGATAAAATTAAGCGAGAACAGCCCGAACAGCAAAGGAATGATCACAAATGCCCAGCGCTTGTTCTTATCGGTGAACCCCTGCCAGACGGCACCAAGGAAGAAAAGAGAGAAACCGAATGCCGGAACGATCGTATCAATGAGGATCCCCAGGATCAGAGTCTGCCAGGTGTCGCCTTCCAGATGGTAGAAAACTGCCGGAAACACGACCGAACCGCCGTTCTTAAGCCACAAAGCAAGCGAGAGATTGTGGAAGGAAGCCTTAAGAAGATATAAAGGCGCTCCCGACAGGAGCGACAGGATAAGCGAACCGATACCCGTATAGCGCCCTGTAATATAGAGACCTCCGCGTTCCGCGATAAGTATTGAGGGCGCGACAAACGCGAACATTACGATCATGAGTACTATGATCGAACAGCCGATCAGGGATGTCGATGAGAATGAATAAGCCCCCGAGAACATCAGCTTTAGTATAAGCAGTGCGAATGTGAATCCTACCGAACCGAAGAAAACGGGATATCCCCAGTTATAAGGCTCAGGATACTTGAAGAATTTTGCAATGCGGCCACCGACGGACCTCAGGACATCCATCAGAAATAAACTCCGAAAAGGACTATCGTCTGGAACATCTTCTCAAAGAAGAAGGGCTCCATTATCGCAAATACCGCGCAGCCTAGCGCAAGGAAAGGTCCGAATGCCATATAATCCGGGTCCTCCGCGAAATGTATCGCCGCTTTCTCGCGCTGCAGCTTCAGCTTCTCCGCCCTCGGGTCTTCCGCTTCGGCTATACGCTTCTTCTCTGCGGATATTCTCTTGACCTTCCTTATAAGCAGCGGCACAGCGAAAATAAGTGCCGAGAAAATAGACACATACACAAGGATCAGGAGTCCGTAGCAGCCTGTGATAAGGCCCGTGGCAAACAAAAGCCTCATATCGCCCATTCCCATTCCCTCGCGGCCGAGGAAAGTGATCGAAAGGAATCCGATGAGCCAGATGACGCCGCCTCCGACTACAGACGCAATGATCTTATTGAGTATAGGAACCCACCACTTTGCATCAGGCGAGAACCATACCGAACCCTCAAGGACATCGGCCAAGACTGACAGAACACCGCAGCCGGCGATAAATAACGAGAACTGGTCAGGGATTATCCTGTTGAGCTTGTCGGCCATCATGACCAGCATCAGGACCGGTATAACCAGCAGGATAACCGCAAGATGCATGGGTCTGAACTGGTAAATATACTGGATCCGGCAGAAATAAACGGTGACGCAGTAGCATGCCGCGCAGAAAACAGCAGCAATAAGGCCTTCCGGGAAAGGTCTCATCCTCTTGGACGGTCTGTAGTCAGGATCTTCCGGTGTTACGCCGTAATCCTGAAGCCATTTGTCGGGAAATCTCCCGAACAGATATGTTATCAGCGCACCGGCAAGCAATCCTGCCACAATGGCGAAAATATAATAAAGTACATCATTCATAACAATTAGAAGTTTAAACCACCATGCGTGAAAATACAAATATGCAAATACATACCGGAACAGGCGGTTTTTCGAGCATGACTTAAGTGTTAAATATCAGTTAATTTTCAGTCTTTTATGTCAGTTTCAGGTGTTTTTTGTTGTCAGAAAAACACGAGGGCACAGGGCTTTTTGAAGTGTTTTTGTCGAAAAAACCGAACTTATCCCAAAAAATTGCGATTGCCCCCCATTATTGTTAAAATCAGACGTGAATTATTTTGGAGGAAGTAGACGTCTTCTCAGGGTAAAGGAAGCGCCGAAGACTTGAAAAATGGCAACAATTACAGCAAAAGCTCTTGAACAGATGATGCAGTCTCACGTAAGAGCAGAGACAGGCATGAGCCTCGAGCAGGCAACACCCCGCGATTACTGGACAGCACTTTCAAAGAGTATCGTTGAGATCATCTCGGAGAATTGGATCGCAACAAGACATAAGTACAATCAGGGCCGTCAGGCTCACTATTTCTCAGCAGAGTTCCTTGAGGGACGCTCGATGCTCAACAATCTCGTAAATCTGGGCATTTACGATCAGGCCAAGGAGGCACTTGCCGCTTTCGGACTTGATATCACGGACATTCTCGAGGAAGAGACAGACCCTGCTCTGGGCAACGGCGGTCTCGGAAGACTCGCTGCATGCTTCCTTGATTCATGCGCCACACTGAACCTCCCTGTTACAGGCTACGGCATCCTTTACCGTTACGGTCTTTTCAGACAGGCAATCGAGAACGGATTCCAGAACGAGTATCCTGACTCCTGGATGGAGCACGGTTATCCTTTCATTCTTCCCAGATATGACCGCAAAGTTAAGGTCCATTACTCAGACATCGACGTCTGGGCTATCCCCTGCGACCTCCCTATCACCGGTTACGGCACAAAGAACGTAAACCTCCTGAGACTCTGGAAGGCAGAGCCTGCCCAGGAATTCAACTTCAACCTCTTCAATTCACAGAGATTCGATGACGCCGTTATCGAGAGAAACCGCGTCCAGGACATCTGGAGAGTCCTCTATCCGAACGACACTTCCTACGACGGAAAGGTCCTCCGTGTAAGACAGCAGTACTTCTTCGTATCTGCTTCTCTGCAGGACATCATCTTCAGATATAAGAAGTATCACGGTGATGATCTCCATGATTTCGCCAAGTACAACACGATCCAGCTTAACGACACACACCCTGTTGTAGCTATCCCCGAGCTCATGAGACTCCTCGTTGACGAGAACGGCATCCGCTGGGAAGACGCATGGGAGATCGTTAAGGCCACATTCGCATACACCAACCACACCATCATGGCAGAGGCACTCGAGAAGTGGGATATCTCCATCTTCCGTTTCCTCTTCCCCCGTATCTACGAGATCATCGAGGGCATCAACAACCAGTTCCGTGCGCAGATGTACGAGGCAGGCCTCTATTCCGAGCTTATCGACCGCATGTCTCCTCTGGGTGACGGCAAGATCCACATGGCTTGGATGGCAATCTACGGCTCACACTCAGTAAACGGCGTTGCAGCCCTCCACACAGACATTCTCAAGAACGAGACACTCAAGGACTGGTACAACATCTATCCTGAGAAGTTCTCCAACAAGACAAACGGCGTTACACCAAGAAGATGGCTCAGAACCTGCGATCCCGAGCTCGCCAACCTCATTACTGACCTTTTGGGCAACGACAAGTGGGTTACAGACCTCGACCAGCTCAAGCAGCTTGAGAAGTACAAGGACGATGACAAGGTAATGAAGAAGTTCATCGCCATCAAGAAGAACAATAAGAAGAATCTCTCCGAGTACCTCGAGAAGACAAAGGGCATCAAGCTCAATCCGAACTCCTGCTTCGACGTACAGATCAAGCGTCTCCACGAGTATAAGAGACAGCTCCTCAATGCCCTCTACGCATTGAACCTCTACGACAGACTCAAGGAAAATCCGAAGCTCGACATGCCTCCGGTAACTATTCTCTTTGCCGCCAAGGCTGCTCCGGGCTACTTCAGAGCCAAGGCTATCATCAAGTTCATCAACGAGATCGCCAAGCTCATCGACAATGATCCCGCAATGAAGAACAAGCTCAAGGTCGTATTTGTTGAGAACTACAACGTTTCCGTCGGCGAAAAGATGTTCCCTGCGGCAGACGTTTCCGAGCAGATCTCCACAGCAGGTCTTGAGGCTTCCGGTACGGGCAACATGAAGTTCATGATGAACGGTGCCGTAACCCTCGGTACACTTGACGGCGCTAATGTTGAGATCGCGGAGTGCGTTGGCGACGACAACATCTACATCTTCGGATGCCGTTCACAGGATATGGCCGCTACGAAGGCTTATTACAATCCGAAGTGGCAGTATGAGAACATCCCCGGCCTCAAGAAGTGCCTCGACCGCCTTGTTGACGGCTCATTCAACGACGAAGGCACCGGAATGTTCAACGATCTCTTCAACGGTCTCATCTACGGCTCCAACTGGCAGCCCGGTGACCCTTACTATGTACTGGGCGATTTCGATGACTACAGAAAGCAGCGCGACCGCCTCTACAAGGATTACCAGGACAGCCTCGAGTGGGCAAGAAAGTGCTGGGTCAACATCTGCAATTCCGGCAAGTTCTCTTCAGACCGTACGATCAGCGAATACGCTAGCGGCATCTGGAACATCAAGCCGCAGAAGATCTGATGATCTAAGCGAAAAGTTTTCGAGAAGGCGCCTCCACCGCGGGGCGCCTTTTGTTATCTCATATACGCATATATAAAATAATATTAATAATGCTTTTCGTAACGTTTTGAGATATAATCTTTGATAAATCATTTTAAGGAGGAACTTAATATGCCTATTTTTCAGGATGCAAAAGGAAAGAACATCGCTAACTTCCAGAAGATGATCGATGAGAAAAAGAACACAATCCGCAAGTATTACGATGAGATTGGTCACCTTTACTATGGTCAGTACAAGGATGTCAACGTTGACATGACCAAAGACATCAACGCAAGATGTGAATCCATCTCCAACCTCTACATCGAGATTGAAGACTTAAATGTTAAGATCCTCCGCGAAAGGGGCCTCAAGAAGTGCGCTGTCTGCGGCACAGAGAACAATCTTTCAAATGCGTTCTGCTTCAAGTGCGGAGCCAGATTTGACGATTCGGACGCAGTTCCCGCTGACGTTATCGCTCCTCCGAACGCTTCAGCCACACCTGCCCGTTTCACAGATTCCAAGAAGGCTGCACCCGCAGTTCCCGCTGCAGCACCCGTTGTTGCTGCTCCTGCTGAAGCCTCACCTGCAATAGTTCCCGTTGCTGAGTCCGCAGCAGAACCCGTTATAGCCGAAGAGCCTGCAGCTGAGGCTGCAGCAGAAGATATTACTGAAGAGGGCAAGGAGGAATAAGGAGTAACATGGCGAAGATTTTCGAAGAAGAGTCAAGAACATTTTCAGAGTACCTTCTGGTACCCAATCTCACAACAGAGAAGAACACACCTGATCAGGTAGATCTTTCCGCACCTATCGCAAAATTCAGAAAGGGTCAGGAAGAGTCCCGCCTCAAGATCAACATCCCTATGGTATCTGCGGTAATGCAGGCTGTCAGTGACGACGGAATGGCTATTGCCCTCGCAAGATGCGGCGGACTTTCATTTATCTTCCAGTCACAGTCGATCGAATCACAGTGCGACATGATCCGCCGCGTAAAGAAATACAAGGCCGGAATCGTTGAGTCCGACTCAAACCTCTCTCCCGAGGACACACTCGAGAAGGTCATCGAGCTTCACGAGAAGACCGGTCACGGCACTGCAGCCGTTACCGAAGACGGTTCTGCCGAGGGCAGGCTCTTAGGTCTCGTTACAACACGTGATTACCGTGTAAGCAGACTTTCACTTGATACCAAGGTCAAAGAGTTCATGACTCCTATCGAGAAGCTCGTCACCGCTCCCGAGGGCACTTCCCTCAAGGAAGCAAATGACATTATCTGGGACAACAAGATCAACCAGCTTCCTATCGTTAATTCTGAAGGAAGACTCGTAGGTCTCGTTTTCCGCAAGGACTATGAATTCCACAAGGCAAATCCTTATGAGCTCCTCGACTCCGAGAAGAAGCTCATTGTAGGCGCCGGCATCAATACAAGAGACTATCAGGAGCGCATCCCTGCCCTTCTCGAAGCAGGCGCTGACGTTCTTTGCCTTGATTCCTCCGACGGTTTCTCCGTATGGCAGGAAAGAGCGCTCAAATGGTGCAAGGAGAATTATCCTGATGCCATCATCGGCGCAGGTAACGTTGTAGACGCAGAAGGCTTCAAGTTCCTCGCTGACTGCGGCGCAGACTTCATCAAGATCGGTATCGGCGGCGGTTCCATCTGCATCACACGTGAGCAGAAGGGTATCGGCTGCGGCCAGGCTTCGGCTGTTCTCGCTGTTGCCAAGGCACGTGACGAATATTTCGAGAAGACAGGCTGGTATATCCCGCTCTGCTCTGACGGCGGTATCGTTCACGACTATCACATGGCTCTGGCACTTGCCATGGGCGCTGACTTCCTTATGCTCGGAAGATATTTCGCAAGATTCGACGAATCACCTACGAGAAAGCTTCTTGTCGGCGGTTCTTATGTTAAGGAATACTGGGGAGAGGGCTCCAACCGCGCACGCAACTGGCAGCGTTACGATGACGGCGGCAAGGGTGGCAAAATGGCTTTCGAGGAAGGCGTCGATTCCTATGTGCCTTATGCGGGCAACCTGAAAGACGGCGTTGACACTTCACTTGCAAAGGTCAAGGCAACAATGTGTTCCTGCGGCTCTTCATCCATTGAGGAATTCCAGCAGAAGGCACGTCTTGTAGTCGTATCTTCAACTTCCATCATCGAGGGCGGCGCTCACGATGTTATCCAGAAGGAAAACGACAGAACAGCTAGATAATTGAAATATCGATATAAATCTATATAACACGAGGAGACAGTAAAAATGGCTGACGAAATCATCAAGAAACAGATTACCAAGGAAGGTTACGACGAACTGCAGAACGAACTTTCCGAGCGTAAGACAGGCAAGAGAAGCGAGATCGCTAGACGTATCGAAGACGCCAAGGCTCAGGGAGACCTTTCGGAGAACTCCGAGTACGATGAAGCGAGAGCTGAACAGGCAGAGAACGAGACACGTATCGAAGAACTCGAAGCAATCCTCAAGTCTGTTGAAGTTGTTGACGATTCTAACCTTTCCACAGACAAGGTTTCTCTGGGTTCAAAGGTAACCCTCCAGAACACCGCAACAAAGCAGGAATACACATACAAACTCGTAGGTGAATCCGAGATTGACTTCAAGAAGAAGAGAATTTCCGAGAACTCACCTGTAGGCAGAGCTATCTCCAACCAGAAGAAAGGCAAGACAGTATCCGTCTCCACACCTTCCGGCATCATCAAGTACAAGATCCTCAAGATAGAGAAGTAATCCTGTACTGACCAAATTTCGAAAATTAAACAGATAGAGAAGTAATTATGGGAAAGAAATTCGTACCTCAGACAGAACCGTTAAGCGCAGAAGAGATCCAGGAACAGACAAGGTTCCGTATGGAAAAGCTCAAGGCCCTTCAGGAAGCCGGCAAAGACCCTTATGAAGAGCTGACATATGACGTTACACACCACTCCGTTGACGTTGTAAACAACTACGAGGCACTCGCAGGCCAGACAGTAAGAGTTGCAGGACGTCTTATGTCCAAGCGCGGCATGGGCAAGGTGTCTTTCTGCGACCTTTATGACCGCAGAGGAAAGATCCAGATCTTCACCAAGATCGACAACCTTCCCGAGGAAGAGTACAAGGCATGGCAGAACCTCGATATCGGCGACCTGGTCGGCGTTGAGGGTGAGGTTTACATGACCGAGAAAGGCGAGGTATCCATCCTCACCAAGGCTTACAAGCTTCTCGCAAAATGTCTGCATCCGCTCCCGAACAAGTATCAGGGTCTTAAGGACACCGATATCCGTTACCGTCAGAGATACCTGGATCTCATCGTTAATCCCCAGGTCAAGGAGACTTTCGAGAAGAGATCCAAGATCATCAAGGAGATCCGTAATTTCTTAGCCGACAGAGACTTCATGGAAGTCGAGACTCCCCTGCTCGTATCCAATGCGGGCGGCGCTGCTGCAAGACCGTTCACAACCCACTTTAACGCTCTTGATATTGACTTAAAGCTCCGTATCTCACTTGAGCTCTATCTGAAGAGACTCCTCGTAGGCGGCTTCGAAAGAGTATTCGAGATCGGCAGAGTTTTCCGTAACGAAGGTATGGATACACGCCATAACCCTGAGTTCACGCTCATGGAGCTCTACCAGGCATACACAGACTACAACGGCATGATGGAGCTCACAGAGTCCATGTTCCGCCACGTAGCAGAGAAGGTTTGCGGCACGACTCTCATCAAGTACGGCGACCTCGAGATCGACTTCGGGAAGCCCTTTGAGCGCCTCACAATGAACGATGCGATCAAGAAATATGCAGGGATCGACTTCGATACTGTAGACAGCGATGAGGCCGCTAAGAAGCTTGCTGACGAGCACCACATTGAGTATGAGACATGGCACACCAAGGGCGACATCGTAAATCTCTTCTTCGAGGAATACTGCGAGAAGAACCTTCTCCAGCCCACATTCATCATGGACCACCCTATCGCCATCTCCCCTCTCACCAAGAAAAAGAAGGGCGAGCCCGAGAAGGTCGAGAGATTCGAACTCTTCATCAACACATGGGAAATGTGCAACGCTTATTCCGAACTCAACGATCCTATCGACCAGCGCGAGAGATTTGCAGCTCAGGACGCATCTGCCGAAGCCGGCAACGACGAAGCAGACCATACTGATGAGGACTTCCTCAATGCCCTTGAGTTCGGTATGCCCCCTACTGGCGGCATCGGCTACGGCATCGACCGTCTCGTAATGCTCCTGACAGACAGCCCGAGCATCAGGGATGTTTTATTGTTCCCGACCATGCGCCCGACCGAGTAAAGTCAATCTATTCCGTATCCAGTTCGGTCTGGAAACCCAATAAAATCAAGCATTCAGCCCATTTTGCCTTGTGCAGGATGGGCTGTTTTTACTGTTTTGGTACGACAAATGGTACGACAAATCTCCAGAAATCGCTTCAAACTCAATAATTTCGCACATTTGACGGTTTTTCCTCATTGTTTTCAACGTGTTTAGCCATCACGAAAAGTGTAGCTATAACAGGTTATGTAAGCAAATGTGCGATCATGTATTCACTTTTTGCCATAGCAATGTCAAATGGTTCACTATTGGTACAGCTTTGGTACAGAGCCTTATCTTATAACGCGAAATGTAAGGAAACGTGAAGGTATAACGAGGATGTACTTTATATTTCTGCATTGAAGGACATCTCTTTTTCCATCTGCGATTTCACGGATCGCACATTGGAAAGCTATCCCCTGGCTAAATATCCTAGTAATATCAAGCCGTCCGGGAGGAGTCAAATCTTGAAAGGCAAGCCTAAGCTTAATCTTGGTCTCACAGCATTTGATGAGCTGTTTATGGACGAAGAAGAGCGCGCGAGCTCTAAGCTGCCAAAACTCTATGACATCCCTCTTAGCCTTATAGACGACTTTCCTACCCACCCGTTCAAGGTAAGAATGGATGAGGATATGGATCAACTCGTAGAAAGCATTAAAGAATATGGTCTTATCACACCTGTAATTCTACGCACGAAAGAACCCGGCCGTTATGAGATGATCTCAGGTCACAGAAGGAAAATCGCTTGCATTCACGCCGGATTAACTACAATAACAGCTGAGATCCGCGAACTGACACAGGACGAAGCTATCATCCTCATGGTGGACTCTAATCTGCAGCGTACGACCGTCCTGCCCAGCGAGAAGGCATTTTCCTATAAGATGCGGCTGGAGGCTCTTAAACGGCAAGGAAAGCGCACAGATCTAACTTCCAACCCACTGGGTGGGAAGTTAACGGAAACCGCCGGTATCATCGGAAAGAATGCCAACGACAGCGCGACTCAGGTCAGACGTTATATCAGGCTTACAGAACTGCTCCCGGAACTTCTGGAATTCGTTGATGAGGGTAAGATGGCCCTGCGCCCTGCCGTAGAACTCTCCTATCTCACCCAAGAGGAACAGGAATCCGTTCTGGATCAGATATGCAGCTTCGAATGCATGCCGTCGCATGCTCAGACAATCAGGATGCGAAAACTCTCCCAAAGAGGTGAACTGGACGACCGTACTGTCATTAAGATCATGAAAGAAGAAAAACCAAATCAGGCGGACAGGATACGTATCCCCTACAACGAGATCCGTCAGTATATCCCCAGAAGCGTTTCCTATGAAAAGACCGCTGATTACATCAAGACGGCGTTGAAATTCTATCAGGAGCATCACTCCAAAAACCAATCTTAAGCTCTCCCCCCCTTTATATATACATATTAAACGCATGTTATAATCTTCATATTGAGAGGAAACTCTTAGTATGGAAAATTATCAGGATAATAGACTAAGACAAATCGCAGTTTGTAGGTGAAGAGAATGGGGAATTGTGATTGGTGCAACCTATCTGAAGAAGAAAAACAGTTTCAGTTATACGAAAGTAAAACGTGGTCTGTTTTCCTTTCAGATGAACAGGATTATATTGGACGATGTATTTTGGTCTTGAAGCGTCACTGCGGTTCAATGTCAGAGCTGACAGACGATG
>CACYRM010000076.1 GCA_902776845.1 Oscillospiraceae bacterium | reverse complement strand
TTGCGGGCAGCCTTTGTGGCATCGGTATCATGATACTTGTCATCGAAATAGACAACTTTACCGACACGCTTCTGTATCAGTGCCTTGGTGCATTCATTGCACGGGAAGAGTGTGACATAGACAGTCGAACCTGCCAGGTCACCTGTCTTTGAATTAAGGATCGCATTAAGCTCGGCGTGGGCAACAAACGCATATTTTGTATCGAGAGTGCCGCCCTCACGGCCCCACGGGAATTCCTCGTCATCACAGCCTATGGGAAATCCGTTATATCCGACAGACAAAATATAATTGTCCTTATCGACTATGCAAGCGCCTACCTGTGTACTCGGGTCCTTGCTTCTCATGGAAGCAAGCTTGGCAACACCCATAAAATATTCATCCCAGCTGATATAGTCTGTTCTCTTATCGCTCATAAACCCCTCCGGATGATCAAGTGAAACACACTAATTTTATCCGAATAAAAGGCATGCCGCAATAAAAGATAACAGTTTTGAGGTCTTTTCCCGATGTAAGGATGATTATCTTCCGCAGTTCATGACAAGGCTCTCGCAGAGATCCTCGTATGCAGTCCCGGCTGCCTTTGCAGCCTCGGGAAGAAGCGATGTGTTTGTCATGCCCGGAAGGTTGTTTGCCTCTATGAACCAGAATTTATGCTCTTTATCGTCGTACATCATATCGACTCTTCCGTACTGGGTCATTCTCAAGAGCTTAAAGATCTTGCACGCGATCTTCTGTCCCATTTTATAATCTTCCTCATCGATATTTGCGGGACAGACATGTGTGGTGAGTCCGTCCTGATACTTGTTCTTATAATCGTAGAAGCCTTCGTGGGGAATGATCTCCGTAATGGGGAGAGCCTTATCGTTAACGATGGAGATGGTTATCTCGCGGGCCTTGATGAACTTCTCTATGAGGATCTTCTGATGATACGATGCCGCATAGTCAATGGCAGCCTCGAATTCATCCTGTGACTTGACGATAGATACACCGCACGAGGAACCGTTGCCGATAGGCTTTACCACGCAGGGAAGTCCTATCTCCTCATTCACGCGCTCGAAAGTAAGCTTCTCGGGAACATCGACGATCCAGTCAGCCGTAAGGTATCCTGCCGCTCTTGCAAGAGACTTGGATAAGTCCTTGTCCATGGCGATCGCGCAGCCCATATAATCGCACCCGGTATATTTGATATCGAAAGCATCTAAAAGCGCCTGGACCTGACCGTTCTCACCATGGCTGCCGTGAAGTCCCAGAAAGACCCTGTCGGCAAATTTGCACATCTCGATGACTCTGGGGCCTACCCAGCTTTTTCTTCCGCCATGCTGCCTTATGATCGCGTCAAGATCCGGTTCTGTCTCGGGAATCGTGTAGGAAAACGGGTTAACCGTTCCGCGTCTGAAAAATGACTCACAGGGTTCGGAAGTCTCTATTCCGTCATAAAGATCGACCAGAGCCACTTCATGTCCTTTGGACAAAAGAGCATTGGCAATAAGGCTTGCCGACTTAAGCGATACGTCTCTTTCAGGCGATAAGCCGCCGCCAAGAACAGTAATTTTCATACAAATTCCCCTTTTAACGCAAGATAGACAGATTATACTCTTTTTCGTACAGTGTCTTCACCGATACCCGTAAATTGCCACATGTTTGTAAAAAGACAAGTTGTGTTAAGATTAGTTAGATTTTAAATAAATAATAAGGGGATCTGTATGCTCGCTATTTTGTATATGTTATTATGTGCCGCATTCGGTATATTCTTTGTCAGTTTATCCGTACCGGATGTCCGCAGATTATATATTGCCTGCAGTCCTTCTGCAAAATCCATAGCTCATATTCCGAATACTCTGTTCACTGTTCCCGCAGGAATCGTTACGGGCATGATGTGCGTGCCTTTTTTCAACTATTACGTTACACTCGGACTTTCATATCTTATCGACAGCGGTGAACTGTGCAAAAAACTCGGTGTCCTTATCACATTTGCATTCTTCCTCTGGATGATCCTCACATGTCTTATCCTCATCAACCGCAGGAGGATAAAGCGCGAGGAACTGAAAGCTTCAGGTTCGATGGCATCAATTGAGGATTACAACTCCAATATTGTTGATTCGGTATTTTACGGAATAGTTATTGTCGGTATTACTGTCGCAGCAACTTTCCTTATGTTTTACACATACAGGGTCAACGGAACCACACTTTTAAACGGCTATTCGACCTTCTCGGACCTGTCTCCCCATACGGCAATGGTCTCCTCTTTCGGCGAAGGATTCAATTTTCCTACACAGTACATGCATTTCTCGGGTGACGGCATAAAATACCATTTCCTGTTCTATTTCCTTGCCGGAACCCTTCAGTATCTCGGTCTGCCGATAGATTACGCGCTTAATATTCCCTCTATCGCTTCCATGGTGTGCGCTCTTGTCCTTCTGGGACTTCTGGCTGTCCTGATAAGCTCCAGACGCACAGCGTTCCTCGTGGCTCCCATACTCGTGCTCTTCAGAAGCTCACTCAATGTTTTCTACCATTTCAGCGAGCTTGTAAAAGAAGGACTCACATCCTCACAGGCACTTAAGGAGATCATGGATTTCTCTTCATGGTATGCCGTTACGGATTACGACGGTTGGGGCATCTGGGCCATCAATGTTTATCCCAACCAGCGCCACCTCATGCTCGGCGTCGCCGTTATCCTGGTCATGGTAATAATCTTTCTGCCTTTCGTAAGAAGGCTTGGAATATCCGTATCGCGTGCCGAAGGATTCGGCGGCGGAATAAAAGCTTTTGTTGCTTCGAAAAATGCCTGGCTTCCGAGATCGGGTGACCCTCTCTATCCGGTATCGATCGCCATTTACGCATGCGTTCTCGTAATAGTTATGCCCTACTTCCACGGTTCATGCCTCATTGCGCTCCTTCTGGTGCTCTTCGGCATGGCGATCTTCTCCGAGAGCAGGCTTCTTTATCTCGCAACCGCAGTCTGCGCAGTCGTATCTTCTTTCATTCAGACTCTGGTCTTCTCCGGCGGTTATAAGAATGTGGTCTCATTCGCGTTTGAGCCAGGATTCATCCTCACAGACATCACATTCTCTTCGCTGGTGAAATATCTGTTCATTGTAACCGGCTTTACGCTTATCCTTGCGGTAATTTTCGCGCTGACCTCACTTGTGCTCGATATAATCCGCAAAAAGCCCGTACACCGTTTCCTTCTGTTCATATGCGCACTTTTCCCGATGATCTTCGCGTTCCTCTTCAAGGTATCTCTTGAGATGCTCGCTAATCACAAGTTCATCCAGGTATCACTCATCCTTATCGATGCATTTGTCGCTGCCCTGATCGCAAATCTGGTCTACATACCGATCAAGCGCAGAAAGGCTGATAATACGGAAACATCATCTTCCGATGAGGAAGACATTATAGACGCGGAAGCGATGGACGGCGATATCGCCGTCGCAGTATCCGCTGAGACCAAAGGTATCAGAACTCCGGTTCTGTCAGTAGCAAGCGCTTTCGGCGAACCGCTTGAGGACGAAGAGGAAAAGGAGATCCCCGATATAAAGGCCATTGATGAACACACCGGTGTGGATGCCGATGTCTCAAGTCTCGGCACCGCCCAGCCTGAACTGAAAGCTGCCGGGGATACAAAAGAGGACGTTAAGGAAGAAACCGGTTCCGTCGAAGTCAAACCAGCTGAAGAAGAAAAAGAATCCGGTAAAGAACCTGCTGCTGAAGAGACTGCAGCCGCAGACGTTTCAGCAGGCGGCGATGAGGCATCCGGTGTAAAAGGCCCTGAGAATGCTGAAAACGTTGAGACTGAAGGCACTAAACCTGAAGACACGGAAACCAAAGACGGTGAAGTCTCTGAGGTTGAAGTAAAAGATTCTGAGATCAAAGATGCTGAAGTCCAAAAAACAGAAGTAAAAGAAGATGAAGCCGGAGATGCTGACAAGGAAGGTTCTGAGGAAGCAAAGGCCGGTGCGGCTGCCATAGCTGCGCTTTTCGGCGAAGCTATAGAGAACAAGACTACCGCTGAGACAGAGACAACTGTTGCTGAAGAACCCGCAGATGATTCGGATGATTCTGATATCGCAGTCATGGAAGCTTCACCTGAGCCGGCACATATCTCGGTCCGCCCCGGTTCTGTTGCATTGCAGAGTGTCAGCTCCGGCGGGGATCTGCCCGATGATGTCGCTGATGCCAACGCTGCCATTGAATCCGCAGTCGAAGTAGTCGAGACAACGGTTTCCGTAGACGCAGAAAAAGATCTTAAGCCTGAATCCTTAAAACATGAGCCCATCAAGTCCAAAAAGCAGAAGGGTCTCCCTTTCCCTGCATGGATCGCTCTTGAGATGGCAGGCGTTATCCTTGCTGTCGCACTCATGGTTCCGCTCACCGCCACAGGTGTAAGCGAATGGGCAACTTATGTCAATCTTAACAGTTCATCGTTAACTGTGAATACAAATTCACCCGTAACCAAATGGATACTCGAAAACACGGATCCCTCCGACGCTTTCCTTACACCGATGTGGTCCATGAACAGGTTCCTTTTATCCGGACGTCCCATGTACTACGGCTGGCCTTACTACGCATGGTCTGCCGGTCATGACACCTATACAAGAGATACTATCTATCTGTGGCTTATTTCGGGCTGCGGCGGAGACATCGATGAGTTTACGAGATATTGCAAGGAACGCCATATAAAGTACCTCATAGCCGACCCTGATTTCGATCAGACAGACTACGGCAACGGAATCACTTTCAACAGAAGGTTCTTTGAGGAGAATCTGACCCAGGCGGCATATTTCGCAGAGGAGAATACGACGATCTACAGGATCTATTGATCTGAATAATTGTCAGGACGGATTGCTCTTGTGGTATTCGTTTTTGATCTTGTACATCAGCTTATCCGCTTCATTGACGTAGTCGGAAACGGATTTGTCTGATGCCGGATCGGTAAGTACATAGCCGATGCTGACAGAGAATTTCACGGGATTAATGCCCAGCCTGTTCTCTCTTTCAATATGAGAGACAATGCTGCGTCTGAGTTCTTCGGCATATTTCTTAGTCGCGTTTGCAGCTATTACAAGGAACTCGTCACCGCCATAACGTATTCCAATAGCGTTATTGCTGCTGATACTTTCCTTTATGGCTTCCGATACTGCTGTAA
Organism: Oscillospiraceae bacterium; assembly: GCA_902776845.1. Taxonomy (GTDB): domain Bacteria; phylum Bacillota; class Clostridia; order Saccharofermentanales; family Saccharofermentanaceae; genus Saccharofermentans. Next base: position 12,806 of record CACYRM010000076.1, on the reverse strand, counting down.
TGGCTCTGTCGCCGAAGACATGACCATAGCGGTCATTGATCTTTTTAAGATCATTGATATCCGCAAACATTATCAAAGCACTCTTGCTGTGTTCCTTGCTCTCTTCAACAAGCGGCACGGCGTGGCTGACAAAACAGAATCTGTTATAAAGACCGGTCATCGGATCCTTGTCGTACAGGAAACGCAGTTCTTTGTTTACCATCTCGAGCCTTAAGTTGATCCTGAACTGCATTAATGTCTGTTCCATCTTTTCGAGATATTCATAAACACGGAAATCTTCCTGGATTATGTAAGTCCCGTCCACGAAAACAACATAGCCGTAATTGTACTGTTTATTCTGCAGAGGATAGAAGAAATATATATGCTGTTCACCTTCTTTTTTGATAAAGCCCGGCATCCTTAATCTGCTGTCTATGCCTTCCTCTGTATCCTTTCCGTTTAACACGGCAACCGTGGTGTCAAAATCAGCCTCATAGCATTCAGACAGGGCTTCACTTTCCTCCGCTGACGCATCCTCAAAATAATACCTGTTAAGCATCAGATAAACATTGCCTCGGAAATAATCGTTATTGGAAACATAAAACGCCCTCAGATTCTTCTTCATGTCATCGTAATCAGCTGATTCAAGGATCGCATTCCTCTCTGAACGCATAAACCGGTTGAAGAAGCTTGCCTGCTGGTTCTTTTTATGGATCCCTCTGCAGTATTCACGTCTGGAAATATTATAACGGCTGTCCGGTCGGTCATTGCATCCGCAGCTCTCTCCCAGGACCAGTCTGGACGCTACCGAGGAACAAAGATCTGTCTTTTTTCCGCCGATCATGTCATAAAGGAGTTCACAGCTCTTGTACCCGATCGTCTCATAATCCTGGTCCACGGTAGTAAGTGCCGGGTAGGATATTCCCGACTCGTCGATATTGTCAAAACCGGTTACTATCGTATCCCCGGGGAAACTGTATCCTCTCTCAAGAAGTCTGCCTGCGACAGCAAGAGCCATTATGTCATTTGCGCATACAAAAGCGTCCGGAAGCCCTTTGCCTGATTCGATAATACTGTCAGTAAATTCAATAGGCTTCTCATTTATCCAGTCGCCGTAATATATATTCTCTTCTTTTAATTCAAGGCCGTGGGCAGCCAGCACCTCGCGGATAACACGCGCCCTGTCGGCCGTATCAACATGATCCTTGGCTCCGCCGATATAGACTATGTCTTTTACGCCATGCTCACTGATCAGATGCTCTACAAGCTGACGCATTCCCTCTTCGTTATTGTTACCCACATAGGGGATCCCCTCGAGCTTCATTCCGATGCTGACTACCGGAACGCCCTTTTCCTTGGCTTCCATGCATAATCTCTCGGCTGTGGGAATATTATTCAAAAGATTGGAAAAAACTATAAGTCCGTCATATTCTTCGAGCCTTGCAAGATTATAGATATTCAGCTGTCCGGCATTGATTTCACTGGTTCTGTTGTTGGCCGCAAAGCTGATATAAAAATGAATGTCAAAATCCTTAATGGCAGCATATTTTCTTATACCCTCGATCGCTTTGAGGGTAATGGTTCCGTTATATCCGTTGGAGTATATGGCTATCCTGTGTTTCATAACTATTCGGGAAAATCTAAAAGACCTGCGTACCAATCGGTATTATACCATGCTGATTGTCAATTTTCTTTAAGGTAAGCGAAAAAGAACATAATCGCATATATTCCCCGGCAAACAAAAACGGGGCATCTCATGAGACACCCCGTTTATCAAATTCACTTAAATCAGCTTATTACTTTACGTCGTTGAAACCTTCTCTTGCAGCATAAGATGTGTGCAGGAGCTCGTGAGCCTTGTGTGAGTTAGGCTCGCCCAGGAACTTCTCGTAGAGTTCAATGATCTGGGGATTCTTGTGAGACTGACGGAGAACCTGACGCTCATCCTCGGAATAGAGTGCCTGAGCTCTCTTCTCCTTGTATGTGTCGAGGATATCGTCTGACTCATTAGGCATGAAGCAGGGACGTACATAAGGCTGGCCGCCGCCGTTGATACAACCGCCGGGGCATCCCATGATCTCGATGAACTGATACTTTGACTTGCCCTCGCGGATCTCGTCGAGAAGAACCTTTGCGCTCTTCATGCCGGAAGCGATAGCAACGTTAACCGTTGTGCCGTTGATATCGAGAGAAGCTTCTCTGATACCTGCATCATGGCCACGTACAGCCTTGAATTCAACAGGCTCGGACTCCTTGCCTGTGAGCTTGAAGTAAACAGTTCTGAGAGCTGCTTCCATAACGCCGCCTGTTACACCGAAGATAACGCCTGCGCCTGTGTAGTCGCCCATGATATCCGGATCCCAATCCTCATCAGGAAGACGGTTGAACATGATGCCTGCACGGCGGATCATTCTTGCGAGCTCACGTGTTGTGAGAACTGCGTCAACATCAGGAAGACCGTTAGTGATGAGCTGCTCCCTTTCCTTCTCGAACTTCTTTGCAACGCAAGGCATGATGGATACAACGAAGATATCCTTGGGATCGATGCCCTTCTCCTGTGCCCAGTAAGACTTGATGATGGCGCCCTGCATCTCGTGGGGAGACTTGCAGGAAGAAAGATGAGGAAGGAGATCGCCGTAATTGTACTCAGCGTAGTTGATCCATCCCGGTGAGCAGGAAGTGATCATAGGGAGAACGCCGCCGTTTGTAAGGCGTCCGAGGAGCTCTGTACCCTCTTCCATGATAGTAAGGTCTGCGCCGAAGTTAACGTCGTAAACTCTCTCGAAGCCGAGTCTTCTCAAAGCTGCGATCATCTTGCCTGTGCAAGGTGTTCCGACAGGATTGTCGAACTCTTCTCCGATAGCTGCACGGACAGCAGGAGCTGCCTGAACGATAACGTGCTTGCCTGCCTTGAAAGCTGCGTCAACCTTATCGATCTCGGAGTGTTCCATAAGTGCGCCTGTAGGACATACATTTACGCACTGGCCGCACTGGATACAAGGTGAATCTGCGAAGCTTCTGTTCTCTGCAGGTGATACGAATGTGTTGAAGCCGCGGTTCTCAAAACCGAGGATGCCCATGCCGTGAGCATTGGAGCAGCGTGCGATACAACGTCCGCAGAGGATACACTTTGATGTGTCACGGATAAGTCCGGGAGCGAGTGTATCGATGTGTGTCTCGGAATGAACGCCTGCGAATGCATCTTCTCTTGCGCCTGTAACCTGGGCAACGTGGAGGAGCTCGCACTGGCCGTTCTTGTCGCACTGCTGGCAGTTCTTATTGTGATTTGAGAGCATGAGCTCTACAGATCTTCTGCGGGCCTGTACAGCAGCGGGTGAAGAGATCTTGATCTCCATACCCTCTGCTACAGGATATACGCAGGATGCAACGAGTCCTCTAGCGCCTGTAGCCTCTACGAGACATACACGGCATGAACCCTGGTTGCACTCTCCGTGATTGAATGCACAAAGTGAAGGAATCTCATAGCCACAAGCCTTAGCAGCTTCAAGAATGGTGAGGCCGGCTTCAACCTGATAGGGCTGACCTTCGATTTTAATATTAACTAAACTCATTCTTTTGCCTCCTGATTAAACCTTCGAAATTGCGTTGAACTTACATGTACTGATGCAGGCACCGCACTTAACGCACTTATTGGCGTCAATAGCCATAGATGCGAGCTTGTGTCCTTCAGCAACGTAATCTGTACGTGTGATGCAGCCTGCAGGGCATCCCTTTGCGCACATACCGCAGCCGATACACTTATCAGCGTCGATCGTGTACTGCATGAGGTTCTTACAGACGTGAGCAGGGCACTTCTTATCAACGATGTGAGCGAGATACTCGTCACGGAAGTGAGCAAGTGTTGAGTTAACAGGGTTGGATGCTGTCTGACCGAGAGCACAAAGGGAGTTTGCCTTGATCGTCTGGCTCAGTTCCTCGAGCTCGTCGAGATCATGCATAGTGCCCTTGCCCTCTGTGATCCTTGTGAGGATCTCGAGCATTCTCTTTGTACCGATACGGCAGGGTGTGCACTTACCGCAGGACTCGTCGCAGATGAATTCAAGATAGAACTTCGCAACGTCAACCATACAGTTGTCTTCGTCCATTACGATAGCACCGCCGGAACCCATCATGGATCCCTTTGCAACGAGGTTATCGAAATCGATAGGCTCGTCGAGGTACTCAGCTGTAAGGCATCCGCCGGAAGGACCGCCTGTCTGGATAGCCTTGAACTGCTTGCCGTCCGGGATACCGCCGCCGATATCATAGATGAGTTCTCTCAGAGTAGTACCCATAGGTACTTCAACGAGACCAACGTTATTAACTTTTCCGCCCAAAGCGAATACCTTTGTACCCTTGGACTTCTCTGTACCTACAGAAGCGAAATTAGCAGCGCCTTCTCTGAGGATATAAGGAACGCATGCAAGTGTCTCTACGTTGTTAACGCATGTCGGCTTGCCCCAGAGACCCTTGATAGCCGGGAACGGCGGCCTCGGACGGGGCATACCGCGCTTACCTTCGATGGAGTTAAGGAGAGCTGTCTCCTCACCGCAAACGAATGCGCCTGCACCGAGTCTGATCTGGCAGTCGAAGCTGAAGTCTGAACCGAGGATGTTCTTTCCGAGGAGACCCTCAGCCTTTGCCTGCTCGATAGCGATCTTAAGTCTCTTGACTGCGATAGGATACTCGGCACGTACATAGAAGTAACCCTCTGAAGCACCGAAAGCGTAACCTGCGATCATCATACCTTCAATAACCGCAAGAGGATTTCCCTCGAGGATTGAACGGTCCATGAACGCACCCGGGTCGCCCTCGTCGCCGTTACAGACAACATACTTCTGATCTGATTCAACATTTAAAGCGAACTGCCACTTTCTGCCTGTGGGGAATCCGCCGCCGCCGCGTCCGCGGAGTCCGGAAGCCAGAACTTCATCGATAACTTCCTGCTGCGTCATTGTGAGCGCACGCTTGATTCCCTGGAAAGCGCCGTTGCCGATAGCTTCATTAATATCTTCAGGATTGATAACGCCGCAGCCGTTGAGAGCTACACGTCTCTGCTTCTTATAGAAGAGAATATCTTCCTGCTTTGTAACCTTCTCCTGTGTCTTAGGGTCAACATAGAGAAGTCTGTCAACGATCTCGCCGCCGATGAGGTCCTTTTCAACGATCTCATCAACATCTTCGATCTTAACCATCTTATAAAGAGTATCCTCAGGATAGATCTTTACGAAAGGTCCCTGTGAGCAGAAACCGAAGCAGCCTACCTGGTTAACGGTTGCCTTGTCTTCGATACCCTTTTCTGCAATAAGGGCCTTAAATCTTTCCATGATCTCCGTGGAGTGAGCTGAAAGGCATCCTGTACCGCCGCAAAGAACGATGTGGCGCTTGCCGTCTCCACCCTTGATCTTATCGTCGAGGCTCTTTGAGAGAGCTTCAAATCTCTCGTTAAGGTCAGTAACTGTGCTTATCATGCCTTTGCTGCCTCCTCTTTCAATTCTTTAATGATCTCAGGGACCTGGTCAACCTTGACCTTGGGATAAACTCTGCCGTTGATGCTTACTGCGGGAGCAATACCGCAGGCGCCGATGCAGCGGAGAGCGTCCAGTGTGAACAGACCGTCCTCAGTTGTCTCACCGGGCTTTACGCCTAAGAGCTCCTGGAACTTGTCGATAACGTTCTGCGCACCCTTAACATAGCAGGCTGTACCAAGGCAGCAGCCTACAACGTACTTTCCCTTCGGAGTAAGAGAAAAGAATGAGTAGAACGTAACAACTCCATAGATCTCTGCTACCGAAATACCTGTCTTCTTGGAAACCAATTCCTGAACTTCGAGCGGAATGTATCCGTACTCATTCTGAATGTCACTCAGGGTGACGATCACAGATCTCCGTAATCTGAGCGACAGCAGCTTCTTGTAATTTTGCCATAAAAACCTCCTGCCTCTTTTGGGAATATTCCAACCTGTAAATTTTACTGTGCAAGGTGGCAGTTAGTCCATGCTAACTGCCACCCATTTTCAACGTTTTATGTATCAAAAGTGTAAATTCCTTAACGCTTTTGAATAACTATCACTCTTCCTCGACATTGCTTGAAGCGATAACCTTTTCAGCGACTTCCGGAGGAGCTGCCTCATAGCGCTCGTGAGACATTGCGAACCAGCCTCTGCCCTGAGTCATAGACTTGAGGTCAGTAGCATACTCGAGCATCTCAGCCGTAGGAACTTCCGCATTTACAACGGAACCGAGCTCGTCAGCGTCAATACCCATGATGCGGCCGCGTCTCTTGTTGAGGTCGCCCATGATGTCGCCCTGCTTATCCTCGGGGATATGTACCTCAACCTTGCTGATAGGTTCGAGGAGCACGGGGTTACCCTGAGCCATACCTGCCTTGAATGCGAGGTTTGCGGCGATCTTGAATGCCATTTCCGAAGAGTCTACGTCATGGTAGGAACCGTCGACCAGTGTAGCCTTGAGGTTAACTACCGGGTAGCCTGCGAGGACGCCCTTCTTGATAGACTCCTGAAGTCCCTTTTCGACTGCGGGGAAGAAATTCTTAGGTACGGCACCGCCGAATACCTTCTCTTCAAATACGAGACCTTCCTGCTCGGGGTTGGGTTCGAATTCGATCCATACATCACCATACTGTCCGTGACCGCCGGACTGTTTCTTATGCTTGCCCTGGACCTTGACCTTCTTGCGGATTGCTTCACGGTAAGGAACCTTGGGTTCACCGAGTTCGCAGTCAACGTTGTATTTATTCTTGAGCTGGCTTACAAGAACCTTGAGCTGCATGTCGCCGATACCGGAAAGCACCATCTGCTTTGTCTCGGGATTTGTCTCGACTGTGAAGCAATGGTCTTCATCAGCAAGCTTTGTAAGGCCGGAAATGATCTTATCCTCATCACCCTTCTTTGTGGGAACGATCGACTTGGAAAGACAAGGCTGCGGGAACTTGATCTTGGGCATCTCGAGGATGCGGGCACGGTCGCAGATCGTATCGTTCGTATCTGTATTAGCGAGCTTGGAAGCCGCGCCGATATCGCCTGCGGTGATGCAGTCTGTTGTGATCTGTTCCTTGCCCTTAAGGAAGAACAGACCGCCGATCCTCTCGTCCTTGCCCTTTGTTGCGTTGTAAACAGTGGAGTTGGCGCGGAGTGTACCTGCGTTGACCTTGAAGATACTGATCTTACCTACGAACGGGTCGGAGATAGTCTTGAAGCAGAAAGCAACGAGCGGATCGTCGATCGAGCATCCGACCATCTGTGTGCTGCCGTCGGGAAGTGTAGCTTCCAGAGCGGGCTTCTTGCCTGCCGGAGGTGTGTCCTTGGAAATGCAGTTAAGGAGGAAGTCAACGCCCCAGTTCATATAAGCGGAACCGCAGTAGATCGGGTGAAGCTTGCCTTCACGGAAACCGGCATGTACACCGTGACGGAACTCGTCCTCAGTGAACTTCTCGCCTGCGAAGAACTTCTCCATCAATGCGTCGTCAGCCTCTGCAACTACTTCATTAACCTTTTCCTGGAGCTCGTCAACTCTCTCGTTGTACTGCTCGGGAAGAGGATATTCGACAAACTTGCCGGTAGCCTTATCGATAGAGAAAGCCTTGCGGTTCATAACATCAACGATACCCGTCATCTTGCCGTCTTCCATGATAGGGAATGAAAGCGGGATAACAGAAGGTCCGTAACGCTCCATCATACGTGCGGCAACTGCCTCGAAATCAGCGTTAGGCTCGTCCATTCTGTTCATAAAGAATAAGAAAGGTACCTTTTTACCATTCAAAAGTCTGATAGCCTTCTCTGAACCGACGGATGTGCCGCCCTTTGCCGAGATCATGATAACGCCTGAATCGGCAATCCTGATACCGCTCATCTCTTCGCCTAAGAAGTCGAAGTCACCTGGAGTATCTATGATATTGATCTTGCTTCCCTTATATTCACAGCAGGCAACGGAAAGGCCTACTGACATCTGTCTCTTGATCTCCTCAGGATCGTAGTCGAGTGTTGTATTACCATCGTTAATCCGGCCCTGACGGTTAATAGCTTTGGTGTAATAGAGAATGGCCTCAGCTAATGTCGTCTTGCCGGAACCTACATGTCCGAACAACGCGATGTTGCGAATCTTGTCTGCGGAATAATTTTCCATCAGTCATTTCCTCCTTCGAAGTCAAAAATAAATACTTTCCTATTATATAGGATTTGGTATGCCAATTCCACAAAAAAATCTTATCGTCAAAAACTTTTTTTGTGCATAGTTTTAACCGCTCAATTTTTCTTTATATTCAGATGCGAAAAAGCACCGGCAATGATAATGTACCTGCCGTCAGGTCCGTTTTTCGCTGCGCTGCGTTATAATTCGAAAAAGTTTCAGGGAGGTCATCTTATGAAAAAGATCGGTTTGGTCGGCGGCACGGGACCGGAATCCACATTGATGTATTACAGGAAACTCAATGAAGAGATCGACAGATTAACAGGCGGAAAAGCCATGCCTGAGATCGTCATCGAGAGCGTCGATTTCAGAAGGATGTGGGGATATGTTGAGCGGTCCGAGACAGGTAAGCTTTCAGACTATCTGTTGGAGAAACTGAACAACCTTGCGAAATGCGATGCGGAAGTCATAGCGCTCACAGCTGTCACATGCCACGTCGTATACGATGAACTGGCTGAAAGGTTCGGTAAGCCGGTTATAAGTATTCCCAAGGCGGTCTGTGATGAGGCCGTCTCCAAAGGGATTGGCAGGATCGGACTTCTCGGCACTATGTTTACGATGGAACGCGATTATATGAAAAAAGACCTGATCAATGCGGGAGTACAGGTTTTCGTTCCAAATGAAGAAGACAGGAAGCTTGTGGCAAAAAGGATCCTGGAGGAACTGGAGCTTGGTATCGTAAAGGAATCAACGCTCAGAGAACTGCAGGCTGTCATTAACAGAATGAAGGATGAGAACGGCATCGAAGGTGTCATCCTTGGATGCACCGAGCTGCCTGTAATACTCAACAGCGGCAACTGCCCTGTCGAATGTTTTGACGCTGTCGATATCCACATCAGAAAGCTGATCGAACTTGCAATATAATTTGTTTTAAAGTCTGTACTGAATAAATAAGGGCTGCCTCAGCATCGAGACAGCCCTTAAAAATACTGTTTTTGCGAAGCAATTACTTCAGCGGTCTGCCGAAGATAAGTACCAAACGGTCTTCCTTCTGGTTGAAAGGACTTGCGGAAAGCGAAGCCAAAGATGTTGTCTCTGATCCGCCGCCCATTGAAGCCATAAGCTTACCGCCGTCATCGTCGATTACGGAGATAAGGTTCCAGCCCTCGCCTGCCTTCTTCTTAAGAAGCTTGTTAAGAGCATCTACATTGACTTCTGCCGACTTGTTGTGCTCGACTGTCTCAACAGAATATTCCATCGGTCCGCCGGCACCGCCACCGCCGGATCTGACCTTCTTCTCCAATTCAGTAACTGCATTATCAAGCGATGCAAGCTTCTTCTCAAGCTCAGCCTTTTCCATTTCTTTCTCCTTGATCTTTTCTTCTAATTCTTTGATCTGATCGAGCATCTTGCCCTTCTCGCTCTCGCTTAAGGCAACCTGCTTAAGGAATACGGACTGCTTCTCCGCATTGAGAACGATCTCCTGGGCAGCTGCCTCAGCAAGAACAGTGGCATTCTTGGAGTCCGCGATGATCTCTTTAGCTTCCTTAAGTTCAGCCTGAAGTCCCTTGATCTGATCCTGGATATCTTCTGACTGCTGCTGATACTCTTCATACTGCTTCTCAGCGAGATTCTTCTTCTCCTCAGACTCTTCAAGCTCTTTCCTTGCTTCCTTAAGAGTATCATCAAGATCCTTGCGTCTCTGCTTGGAATCCTTCTCGAAGCTGTCTATCTCAGCACTCAGTTCATCACGCTTAGCCATTGCTGCTTCAGCTTCAGCCATAACGATCTTTGCTTTCTCGGTCATATCGTCAAGCTCAGCCTGGGCCAGTTTGTTGCGCTCTTCGAGCTGGACAATGATCTGATCTCTCTCAGCCTGTGCCTCGGCAATTAATTTTTCCTTCTCGGCATTGGCGATATCTCTGTCGCGCTCGGCCTCTTCCTTCATCTTGAGAGCTTCAGCGGCCTGTTTCTCGGAAAGCTTCCTGTTCTCTTCAGCGATCCTTTCCTTTTCTTTCTCGTAATCCTGCTGGAGTTTAACGATCTTGGCTTCGGCAGCCTTTATCTCTTTTTCCTTCTCGGCCTTGATCTTATCGGCATTGTCCATCATATTCTGGACTTCTTTTGCCTGGGCTATGAGCTCATCTCTCTTGGCGAGTGCTTCACCATATTCCTTCTCGACCTGGGCAGCAAGCTGTTCCGTCTGCTTCTGGGTCTCCTCGTAGATCTTCTCCTGCTCTATCTTTGCGGCAGCGATCAGGTCATCATGCTCTTTCTGTGACTTTTTCTTCGCTTCAGCCATCATCTCATCAGCTTCCTTGCGGAGAGCATCTCTCTTGTCACGCGCTTCGATTACTTCGTCACGGAGCGTCTCGACAGATTTCTCCAAAGTCTGCTGTTCAGCTGTCTTCTTCTTCTGGAAAAGAGTGAATTCTTTGTCGAGCTTGGCCTTCTCAGTCTCAAACTGCTCTTCCATGGCCGCATAATCACGCTTCAGCTTATCGACTGCTTCAAGGATCCTCTTCTCTTCCTCTGAACGCTTGGCCTCAGCACGGGCAATATTCTCTGCCTGCTTCTGATCAAGGATCCTCTTAGCCTCTGCAGCAGCCTCATCGTTGTTGCCCTGCGAAGCCTTCTGGAAATCGTATTTGCACATTGAGCAGCGGGCAACATTGTCACCCATCATTACGCCGCAAACCGGACATCTCTTCATACTATGGTTCTCCTAAAAAGCACGCAAAAAACAATGCGCGCAAAATATCATGCGCCTATTATAACACCCGCACAGTTGATTTTTTTAACTTTTATTAAGCAAATTTTATAAATTTTTAGTTAATTTTAAGATAGACCCGCAAACGTCAGTCTCATTTTTTGTGTGCGTTGTCATATATAAGCACCTTATACTCACACATATAATTAACTAAATCTTTTCAGGAGGGGACAAATGCACCGTTTTATCACAAAAACAGTCATTACCGTATCCGCTTTGGCCCTGATGATCTCAGGACTTGCCGGATGCACCAAAAAGCCCGCTTCGGCAGATAATTATGCCGTCGTCGGTATAACACAGGAACCTGCTGTTTTCGATCCGCACACAGTGGTCGCAGCAGGAGACGAAGAGATCATATTCAATGTATATGAGGGTCTCTACAAATTTGATTATGAAGGCAATCTTAATCCCTGTCTCGCGACCGGGGTTGAGATCTCGGATGACGCATCCGTATATACATTCAAGATCAGAAAGGGTGTAAAGTTCCATGACGGATCAGATCTTGATGCCGGTGATGTTGTCTATTCACTTAAGCGCGCTGCAGGCCTTCTTGACGGACAGGACGGTGTCGCTCTTGTAAGCGAACTCGATTCGATCAGCGCGGTCGAAGCCACATCTGACGGAAGTGTTAAGGTCACGCTTGATTCAAGCAGTTATGAACTCTTAAGCTGCTTTACGACAGGCATTATTCCCGAAGGCTACGATAACTGCCAGAAGGCTCCTGTCGGAACAGGTCCTTTCAAGTTCGATTCCTATAATCCGGGACAGAGCGTTATCCTTGTAAAGAACGACAACTACTGGCAGAAGGGTCTTCCCTACCTTGACAAGGTTACTTTCAAGGTCTGCGCCGATATGGATGCCGGCATCACTGAGCTTGCAAACGGCAGCATCGACATCTTCCCTTACCTGACACCCGACAGGGCAAATCAGCTTGATTCATCCAAATACAATATCTTATCTAATGGTTCCAACATGGTTCAGATCTTTGCCCTCAACAACGATGTTGCGCCTCTGAACGATGTAAGGGTCCGTCAGGCAATCAATTATGCAATAAACAGAAAAGATATCATTTCCGTCACAATGGACGGTGCGGGAGTTGAGCTTTCCACTGCCATGAGTCCTGCCATGGGCAGCTATTATGACACTTCACTGGACGGTTCTTTCGCCCAGGATGTCGAAAAGGCAAAGTCACTTCTGGCTGAAGCAGGATACGAGAACGGATTTGACATCACATGTACAGTTCCCTCATCCTATCTGATCCACGTTAATACCGCCGTTGAGCTCGCATCAGAACTCAAGGCTGTCGGTATCAACCTTGAGATCAAGCAGGTCGACTGGGCAACATGGCTTGATGTTGTTTATAAGGGACGCCAGTATGAGACAACTGTCATCGCTCTTACAAGCACATATGCTCCCTATGACGTTCTGGAGCGTTACCAGTCAACAGCAGACGGTAACTTTATCAATTATTCAAATCCTGATGTCGATAAGCTTATGTCACAGATCCCCATGACTGCAGATCAGGGCGAAAGGACCGCTCTTTATCATCAGGTCCTTGGCATCCTTACTGAAGACGCATGTTCCGCTTACATCCAGGATCCCACAACGATAACTGCTGTAGCCACAAGACTTGAGGGTTATCACGTATATCCCATGTATGTTCAGGATATGTCGCAGGTAAAGCTTTCAGGCAACTGACGGTATTCGGGTTTAAATATATAAGGAGGCTGTCTCTTTACGGATCACTCCGTTAAGAGACAGCCTTTTTCAGAATCAGTATGATTCTTTAGATTTATCGGAAAAGCATATATAATAAACTTTCACTAATAAATTTTAGAGGGGGAAAGGGATTTGCAGAGCAAAGCCGGTTATCTCGCAGGAAAGCTCATTGAACTGCTGCTGACACTTCT
>CACYRM010000075.1 GCA_902776845.1 Oscillospiraceae bacterium | reverse complement strand
TTTGCTAAAGGAGAAATTGATGATGACTTCTCCTGAAATAAGGATACCGGGACGGCAGTATTGATGTCACGGATAGATGAATAAATCCAACCGATTGAAAGGAAACTTATATGGACGATTGTATCTTTTGCAAGATCGCATCAGGGGAAATACCCGGAATGAGAGTATATGAAGATGATCTTACGCTTGCGTTTATGGATATAGCCAAAGATGTTGACGGTCACATTCTGGTTGTGCCCAAAAAGCATTTCAGGAATATTCTGGATTGTGACGAGGAGACATTGTCCGCGGTTATGAAAACGGTTAAAAAAGTGTCAGAGCATCTGACTGAAAACTGCGGATATGACGGGGTTAATCTGCTGAACGCCAGTGATGAAAGCGCGGGACAGTCAGTGCCTCATTTACATATTCACATTATTCCGCGAAAGTGCAACGATAATATTGATGCATGGCCTGAGTTTGACGGGGCTAAGCAGGATATACAGGAAGTGTTTGATAGAGTCAGGATGTGAAAAGTGAAAGAGTCCCAACTTAAAGAAAAGTAAGGATACAGATATGGATATTAAAGATTACAGTTCTAGATATAATCAATTAACGGGCAGGTTTCTTCATGATATGTTTTCAGAGGCTGATGGTGAGAATGTGGTAATGTCTCCTTTCTCGATACTCATGCTCCTTGGAATCGCAGCCAAAAGTACATCCGGAACTACAAGAGATGAGATTAAAGAGATTCTCGGACATGACATTTCTCTTGATGAAATTATTTTTATGCTCTGTGATCTTCAGAATATCCTGTCTTCAGACGGATCTTTTATCTCTTCTAATGCTGTTTGTATAAATGAGCGTTTAAAGGAATCCGTTAATCCTGCATACACAAAAGAACTATCTAACTTCAGTGGAGAACTGTTCAGTTCCAATGATATTGTTGATGAAATAAATCAATACGTTAAGAAATATACAAGAGGCATGATCAAGAATATTGTGGATGATTCTATTAAGGATCTGATGGCCTGTCTTCTTAATGCTGTTGCTTTTGAGGCACAATGGCAAGATCCTTATGACGAGGAGTGTGATATTTATCCGGACGTGTTTCACAATTCAGACAGGACAGAGAGTTCTGTTCAGATGTTATGCAGCACAGAAATCTATTATATTGAAGATGATAACTATACTGGATTTGTAAGACCATACAAGGATTTCGAGTATTCTTTTATGGCATTACTACCCAAGCGGAGAGGACAGCTTTATATTGAAAGAGTATTGGGTTGCACAGACTTTACTAACCTTTATAAAGATCTGCAGCACAATAATGTCAATGTCAGGATTCCGGAGTTCCAATACGAATATACCAAAGAATTAAAGGGTTTGTGCATTGAAATGGGTATTAGTACCATATTCTCTTCGGAAGCGGATTTATCTCCCATGTTGACCGAAAGGTCAAGGCTGGATTCGATTCGCCATAAGGCCCGCATAGAGGTTGATCGAAAGGGAACAAAAGCTGCTGCGGCTACGATAGGCTTAGTAGTGCCTGGAGCAGCATTTTCTCATGAAGAGTATAAAACTGTTTATCTGGACAGACCGTTTGTATATGCAATAATGGACGACAGAACTGACTTGCCGGTTTTTGTTGGAGTCATGAACAAGGCTAAGTGATAGAGACTGTTTTCCATAATCAGCATAAACATCATCTGCGGATTATCCCAATGATGACTATGTATTTGCGGTTTTTTCTTTTTGGTTACAGTGCATACATCAATTCTTCCTTTTAATTTGCGTGTTTATATCGGCAAAAGGATAATAATACAAAAAAGGAATTGGAATCCCTATTTGTATCAATAAAGGTATCCGGAATCCGCACAAATATTTATGCCCCCGCAAATGCTTTAATTGAAATATAATTATATCCGGGGAATCACTCTATGGTTTACGAACTTGAAGATACATCAAAGGTTGAAGGAATATTTGAAGGTTGGCAGGAGTCGCTGATCTGGTCATGCCTTCAGAAAGTTATGGGAAAGGTCTTTGTGACCGATCCGGAAAATCCCGTGTCAGCATTTGCGTTTGTAGGAGTTTTCGGCTTTTTCGGAGGCAGGCCTGACGCGGAACTTGTAAGGAACAAGCCTGCGGGATTTGTGATCATGGTGCCTCAGAACAATGAATGGGCGGAGCTGATCGAGAGCATATATCCCGGTGCCAAAAAAGTGACGAGGTATGCGATCAGGAAGGATACCAGATTCGATACGGAGGCTCTGAAGAAAAATCTGGAACTGCTTCCTGAAGGATATGAGATCAGGAATATCGATGATGAGATCTATGATATGTGTCTCGAAAACCCCGTGACTGCAGACTTCGTGTCCGCTTTTGCAGGCAAGGACAGATATCTGGAAGACGGCAGGGGAGTGGTGATCCTTAAGGACGGAAAGTTTGTATCCGGCGCTTCTTCCTATACCCGTTACATGGAAGGCATTGAGATCGAGGTCGACACGATTGAATCCGAGCGCAGAAAGAATCTCGCGCTGATCTCCTGCTCGGCACTGATCCTGAGATGTCTTGAGGAAGGTTTATATCCCAGCTGGGATGCGCATAATCAGGGCTCCGTGCGTCTTGCGGAGAAGCTCGGATATGAATTCGATCACGAATACACAGCTTACGAAGTTGCTTTAAATGAGAGGACCCATTAATCATCAGGACAGAAGGATAAAGACATGATCGAATACAGAAAACTCGAAAAGAACGACCTTGATGAATTCATCAGACTCAGGATAAACCAGCTGCGCGAAGAGGGGGCAACAGAAGATATAGATCTTAAGCCTGCTCTTATGGATTATTACGACAGGCATTTATCGGACGGCACATTTGTATCCTATCTTGCGGTTGACGGCAGTAAGATCGTTGGAACGAGCGGCATGTCTTTTGTCGAAAAGCCGCCGTATTTCAGCTGTCCGAGCGGAAGGATCGGACTGCTCTCGAGTATGTATACGGACAAGGATTACAGGCGGCAGGGAATAGCGAAAAAACTGCTGTCTCTTGTCGTGGATGAAGCACGGAAATACGGATGCGGAACGGTTCAGATCACTGCTTCGGATATGGGCGTTCTGCTTTATAAGGATTTCGGATTCGTTAAGAACGAGAACTTCATGCAGTATAAGCTTACGGACTGATAATAAGGAAATTCAAAATGCATTTTGTTGAAGCGAAAGGCATCTTATCCAATAACGGCGGCCATCACGGGATGAACATCTACAGGGGCTGCTCACACGGCTGCATCTATTGTGACAGCAGGAGCAAATGTTACCAGTTTACGCATGCCTTTGAAGATATCGAAGTCAAAAAGAATGCTCCGGAACTTTTGGAGGCAGCGCTGCGTTCCAAAAGGAATAAATGCATGATCGGAACAGGCTCCATGTCTGATCCATATATGCACTGCGAAGAGGAACTGAAGCTGACAAGAAGGTGCCTGGAGATCATACTTCAATACGGGTTCGGCGCGGCGGTCCAGACCAAATCCGACAGGATCCTGAGGGACATCGACCTTCTGGAGGAGATCAATAAAAAAGCAAAGTGCGTGGTCCAGATAACGCTTACCACTTACGATGATGATCTGTGCCGAATCATTGAGCCCAACGTCTGCAATACCAGGCGGAGAATAGAGGTCCTCGAAGAGATGCAAAAGAGAGGGATCCCGACAGTCGTATGGCTCAGCCCGATACTTCCGTTCATTAACGATACGGAGGAAAACGTCGGGAAGATCCTCGATGAGTGCGTGCGGACAGGCGTTAAGGGTATCATATGCTTCGGCATGGGACTCACCTTAAGGGAAGGTGACAGGGAGTATTTCTATGCCGCTCTGGATAAACACTTTCCGGGATTAAAGCAGAAGTACATTGATACATATGGCTATGCGTATGAACTGACAAGCCCGAATAACGGACCGCTTATGCGAAAGTTTATGAATACCTGCAGGGAGAACGGCATACTCTGTACTCCGGATGAGTGCTTCGCCTATATGAACGAGCTGCCGGAAAAGTACCGGCAGCTCAGCATTTTCGATATAAGCGACGGCTGATAAAAGTTATTCCCCGTCTTCCTCACGGTCGTATCTGCTTTGGCATAAAGCGCACTGTTCCATGCCTTGACCGACCAGATCGTCATATAACGCGTGCTTAATGTTGTCATATCTTTCCAGATACCTGCAGTCTCTGAAAGCGTGGAAGATGTTAAGCCTGTTGTTATCGATCGTATATACGACCTCGAAGATCTTGGCGATGAGCTTGTAATGGTAGTCGTGGAATTCACCGCCCACGCTTAATACAAGATATGTCTCACCGAAATAAAGTCCGCTGAAATCCGTCAGTTCCGCCTCATAATCCGGGTCTGTTACGGAAATATCCTCATAGACTGTGCCGTTGTAAGTAAATCTTGCGCGGTAATGTGCCTGATATTCTTCGCCGGTACCACCTGATTTAGGCATCGGATACAGTTCAAGATTTTCCGCTTTGACCAGGATCAGTGACTGGTTGTTCTGCTCGGCTTCCTGAATATCAAGCCTGCGGTTGCCGTTTGAGAAGATGAACTCGCCGTTGTCAACGACATTCATTGCCAGAAGATCATCTATGGTCTTTCTCTCAACGAAACGGAACTTTCCGTGCACCATATAATTCTCGGGCTGGACAAGCAGCATGCTTTCGCTGTATTGTTCATGGCAGTCTTCTACCCAGCCTTCTTCGTTGCAACGTCTGATCATGTCCTCGTCGACCTTATCAGCATCAACATCGATCACGTCAAAGGGCTCGCACATTTCCCCGTTATCATAAATGGCTTCAGCGTCAGCTATCTTGAACTTGTAATGGGGGCCTATAAGGCGGACCCACGCTGATGTCTCCAGATCGATGCCTGCGACGCAGTAACCGCCGTCTTCAGCTCTGTGCTTGTCTGATCTTGTAAGTACTAATACACGCATATCTTGCCTCCTTATAAATGTTTTATTTCAATACCGAATTTCTTTTGCATTGCTTCCGCCACGAGCCTTCTGTGGCACATGTCGGGGAGAGGCTCCGAACAGAGCAGCAACGCGTTTTCCTCCTGCAGATATTTCTTTTCGAAATGCCCTGTCATATCGCGTTTTTCTATCAGATCATTGAAGATCACGGTATAGGCATTCCAGTCTATCTTTTTCTTCTTGTAATCATCGAGCAGCTCCTTGGTCGGCGCAAATAAAAGTTCATGCGCGTAGCGGCAGCCGGCGATCTTCCAGAGGAAGTACTCGAGGTCCTTTCCTTTGGTAAATCCTGCGAGTTGGGACTGGTTGTTTAGTCTCACGTCTATCAGAAGTCCGATCCTGTTGTCCTTGATAGGCTCGAAAAAATCCCGGGCGCTTTTCTGTGTAAATCCCATTGTATAAAGTATCATTCGGTCATACCTCCTTCTTTGTCTGTACCGAATCTGTAGCCTATAGCTTTATTCCTTAATCTGTATGCTTCCTTAAGATAGTATTCCTCGTCGTTTCCGCCTGCGGTATCAAATATCGACAGCTGGTTTCTGTCAGGGAAATACATATCCATCAGCGCGTTGTTCAGTTCCAACTGTGTCATCAGACTGCCGTCAGGCAAGATGTGCTTTACATCTGTTCCGTCAAGCTCAAAGCCTCTTCCGACCATTATCGCGCGGTGGCAGTCTATCGGGTTTTTCTCCGTGCACATAAGGGCGATGTTGTATTTTTTCAGTCCCTCTTTGATGCTGAGCAATCCCTTTTTAAAATCATCCGATTCGCGGAAAAGCTCAAAGTCCAGATATCCGTCGGGATAGTATTTTCTCTTTTCCTGTCTGGCGCCGAACTGTTTTCCCATATGGAAATACTGAATGCCTTCATTGAGCAGCCGGGCTTTAAGCTCCTCGGAGTTGTATTGCGGGGCAAACTTTGAGTAGGGGGTGCTCCTGACATCGATAATGTATTGGACATTATTCTGTTTTATTATTCCGGTAAAGTGTTCTGCCGGATGTGTTGAATGACCGACCGTAAATAGCTGCATAGTTATATCTCTCCGGTTTTCTTCATATTCTGGATATCTTCGTCCGTCACTTCATCAAGACTGTAAAGATCCTTACGCTGTTCGAAGAAAGGCCTGAACTTTTTGGGGAGTTTTTTCCCCTTGGGCCAGCTGCCGTTAAAATCCCTGTAGGAACGGTATCTGTAATCATCGAGCAGAACGTATTGGCTGAATGTCCTGTTTGCCTCGTCGATATTGGGCGGATCTCTCAGATCATCGGTCTCGAGGGTCAATAAGATATTATCATACCCGGGATCTCCCCCCAGCCAGTTCGATAAGAATCCTATACCGCATGTCTTACCGGCTCTTGTGTATCTGTCCGGAAAATGTTTGTAATTATCCTTTCCGATTATGTAAAAGCCGATACCTGTTTTAACATCCACTCGTACGGGAATGAGCGCCGTGGTGTTCCGCATGTCATTCAGCTGTTCATAAAGCTCCTGGTAATATGTCAGTTCGGAATCGTCCCGGGATATTCCGGTCTCCGTAACATACGCGTCAAGGATGCTCAACGCGGTGTTTTTGCCTTTCCTCTTGCTTTCCCTTTCTTTTATCGGATATCCGATATCGTAAAGTCTTTCCAGTGCCAGTTTTCTGACTTTGGTATCGATCGCCTCAGCGTCACCGCAGTTTTTGTCCTCTTCAGGTAATTCATTCTCGAGAATATAACCGTACAGGAAGGATCTTTCGCGGTTGATCCTGTAATCATTTCTTATTTCACTGAAGACCCTGTCTTTGAATGAGCCCATATCATTTTCTCCGTTTTATTTCCGGTCATCTGACAGCTTTTTTGCGGCTGCGTCTCTTGCTCTTTCGATATATATATAAACAGTATAAAAACCGTCATCTGATATCTTCGAAATGTTGTTCTTCCACAGGTAAAGCTTTACCGCTGTGCTGATCTCTTTCCTGAATGAATACCCTTTCTTTACTCTTTCAAGGATGCCGTTTTTTACGGTAAGACAGCTGCTTAAGAACCGTTCAGTATCAGCAAAATAATCTGTCCAGTTCTCCTCTGTGGAACCGTAGTATTCTCCGAGATCATCATCTGACAAAGGATCTTCATCAATACCCGGATCCTCACGGCGGATCTTCTCAAGATCATCATAGAGCCTTGACAGAAATTCCTTATCCCCGTTCAGGTCTGCCTCCGCAAGAGCCCTGTTGTAATCCTCCAATCTTTTCGCCGGGTTCTTAGCGTAAAAGAGTTCGTCTTTAGTCATAAGTTTATATGCTGCTTTACGCTCCTTATCAGATAAAAGGGAAGAGAGATCCTCTCCCGTGACGGTCCTGTAAGCGTCGCACATATCAACGAAAAGCCCCGAAGGGATACGCAGCGGATCCGGAGATCCAATATCATAAAGGATCAGATCGCAATCCAGAGCGGCAGGCGAATCGTATTCGACCGGTTCATTTACCCTGTCGAGAAGGGCGTCCCAGGTCCCGGGCCTGCAGTATCTCGTATAAAAGCCTGAGTTGTCATGTGTCGCGAGTCCGAGCATCAGATAGAAATATGCCTCATAGAATTTACGGTCTTCATTCGGGAGCCGCGTTCTGACCATTCCGGCTTTATGACCTTTCCTGACTGCTTCCGTATAAGAACGGTACTCGGTCAGACAGGCAATGAGGTCTTCTATCATGCGGCTGACCGATCTTGATGAATATTTCCCTGTCCTGGTCTTAAGCAGGCCGGTATAGTCTTCGCCTGTGCCCGATACAAGGTGCTTGAGTTCGGAGCATATCCCGTCAAGTTTTTCCGTTCTGTACAATAATGATTCAATATCAAGTCTTCGCTGATCCATAGGTTTTATCCTCCGTCGGTTTAATCTTAATCCTTACGGCCAATCATATCAACGTGCCTTTTTGATTTTCGTAGATTTTACGAATATGCATTTTGAGCCCTGTTATTATCAGGCCGTGACAAATTGCTGTGGCAGAACGGAAGGAGATGATAAATATATGAGTGAGATACTTGATAAGATCGAGAGCCTGGCATCAGGAAAAAAGATCTTCGATCAGGAACTGATAGGTATTATCCTGGACAAATTCCTGGATCTCAGATTTTCGGAAATTGCGAAAAACGAGAGATTTGAATCCTTTATGCCGGAGGATTTAGCAAACGGTTTACACCTTGAAAAACAGGCGGTATCCGGATGTACTGTAAGGGAACTTCTTGTGCTTATCGGCATGGAGTCTGATGAAGAGTGGTTCGACATCCCGGATAAAGACAGGGAGTATTTTGATAAAGAACGGTTCAGCGCCCCGGATAAAGACAAAGAATTTTTCAGAGCGGATTTCCCGAATTCCGCATGTCACTGTCTGATGCTTGCAGGAATGTTAAGCAATAAGGGGAAAAAGAATACTACCTTAGCCCGGTTAATGGATATAGATTATGAAGCTTTTCTGATCTATCTGGGAAACATACCCGTAAAGGCCGGGCTTAAGTCTTTTGATGATCCGGATATGGTCTCGAGAAGAAGCGAGTTGGTCAAAGAATACTGTCACATGATCTATCTGGTATACGAATATCTGTTTAAGGATACAGGCATGAGTTTTGAACAGGTACGTTTTACGCTGGGGGACGTGATCAATACCGCATACAAACAGGGCAGCGCTATGTGGTTGTGCGGAATACAGCCTCTGACCGAACATGCCAAATCTGTCCGCAGAGCTTATCTGATAGCTAACAACCTGTTCGCGGAAATCATGAACGGTTACCTGATCTCGATGGACAGACAGCAGTCAGACGCGCTTCTGCAAAAATGCAGGACAGCCGGCGCGCAGGCCGTTTTTGACATCTGTCAGACATTCGATCCCGGTTACGGCACAAATGTGAAAGGAGACTGAAAATATGTACCAGACATCCAATATTCTTCTTGAATCAGTAAGGGGCACGGAGATCGTGCCAATCGACGATATCTTCTTAAGAGAACGCAGGATCTTTCTTGTAGGTTCGGTAACGGACGAATCCTGCAATGATCTCATAAAGAAGCTCTTGTATCTTGAGAGTACCGATAACACAAGACCTGTCACGGTCTTTCTGAACAGCCCCGGAGGCAGTGTATGGGACGGCCTCAGCGTATACGACACGATAAGGCTTATGAAAAGTCCGGTTACCGCAGTTGTTACAGGAATTGCCGCATCGATGGGTTCTATCCTGCTTCTTGCGTGCGAAAAGGAAAACAGGCTGATGCTTCCGAGCTCCAGGATCATGATCCACGACTGCAGCTGGAGCACGAGGGATTTCGGCGGAGTGAAGCCCGGGGTCATCCAGGAGGAACTGGATATGCTGAAGAAGACAAACGAGCGTCTTATAAGCATCATCGCGGACCGCACCGGACATGAGCCGGGTGAGATAGCCGAGATAACCAAATCCGATGCATGGTTCAATGCCGAAGAGGCGGTCGCGTTCGGACTGGCTTCCGCCGTAATAGACGAAAAGAGTTTTGAGACACTGATAAGAAAGGAGACATTATAATGCCCGGAATATTTAAGAACAGAAAGAATGACACCCTTAAGGTGGAAGGTCCCCGTTACGGATACAGAGTGCTCGGGAAAGGCATCTGTGTAAGCAATGATACGCGGAAGACACATCTTAATAATAATGATCTGATCTGCGGATCATCGGGATCGTCAAAAACGGGCTCGATCATATACACGCAGCTTAAGACTCTTGATGACTCGAGCCTTGTCGTTTCCGATACAAAGAGCAGATTATATTCGATGTTTAAAGATGAACTTGAAATGAAAGGGTATAAAGTGCTGAAACTGGATTTTATAAACCCGGAAACAAGCTGCATTTATAATCCTCTTGAATATATCCGCAAATACAGTTCCGGAAAAAACAGCGAGACAGACATAACCAAACTGGCCGCGTCACTCCTTCCTCTCGGAAATCTTGAGAGGGAACCTTTCTGGATCATGTCAGCGAGGATCTTCCTGGAATTCTTTATCTCATTCGCGCTCGAGGCGCTTCCTGAAAAAGAACACACCATGTATTACGTATCGAGGCTTTACAGAGCCTTTACGAAAGAGAATGGTTCACTGGGATTCGTTCCCTGGCTGGACAGCCATCCCGACTCGTTTGCCTCGATCAGATATGCGGAGATATGCGGTCTGAAGTCAGCGGAAAAAACGCTCTCCAGCATCTATGGTTTCATCAACACGGCGCTCTTTCCTTTCGATATATCGGAAATGAGGTATATCTTTGATACTGATATGAAGGACCGGGAAAAAGGCACTGAAAAGCTGGACATCGGGATGCTCGGAGAACAAAAGACAGTTCTTTTTCTCAACATTTCGGATGTTGACCACAGCCTGGACACACTGGTAAACATCTTTTTCTCACAGGCTATCCAGACACTGATCCTGAATGCCGATAAAAACCCTGACGGCAGACTCAGGATCCCTGTAAGGCTAATCATGGATGATTTTGCGTCATCAGCCACCATCCCTGACTTTGACAGGATAATCTCGGTTGTCAGGAGCCGTGACCTGTGGCTGACCTTAAGTATCCAGAGCTTTACGCAGCTCGAGTCCATTTACACACATGAACAGGCCCATACGATAATATCCAACTGCGACCATATAGTTTTTCTTGGAAGCAATGACCTCAGATCAGCTGAGTTTATCGGCACAAGAGCCATGAAACCCCCGGAAAGCATCCTTAATATGGACAGGACAAAAGAGTATTTCCTTGAGGGAGGCAGACCTGCCGTGCTGGCGGATAAGATACCTCCTTATTCCTATACCGGTACCGGCTTAGAAGATGATGATCTGACGGCATGACAAAAGGGCTGTCTCACAATACGCGGGACAGCCCCCTTTTTTGCCCTGTGAAGAAGTTTACTCAAAAAGTCACATTGGTACGTCAAATTTTAAAGATGCTTATCCTGCGGTAAATACTTCTCCGTCGATCGTGATCTCTGCAATGTTGTTAATATCCACAAGGCGGTTGAACAGAACGATGAAGCCTGTGTCTGTTCCGCAGACGTAGCCCGTGCTGTTGGTATCCTCATCGAAAACAAGGTATTCGCTTCCGTCCTTATAAGTGATCTTCAGTGATGTTTCGGAAAGTGATCTTCAGTGATGTTTCGGACCGGAGTGTCTCGCCCTTGATCCCGGTGCCGCCTGTGGAATCCCAGACCATGGCGATAGGGGAGATCTCGGCAGATCCGTAAGACCCTGAGCTGAACATCTTTGTGTCGAGCTTGCCGGCTACGGGGATCTCGTACTCGTTATGTGTCCTGACGAACTGGTCGTAGTCGCCCTTTTCCGGCATCTCGACGTACATCTCGGATCTGTTAACTGTATATTCCCAGGTCATCAGTGTTATGTGATCGGTAATCGGAGTGCAATCCGAAGCAGGGAATAAAACGCTGTTGTCACACATATATTCATAGCAGCAGAGCTTATCGTCTGTGGAGTTCTCGAGATCGACCCAGATCTTGCCGGTTCCTTCTTCGAAGCCGAAGAGGATGTTTGAGTCTTCGTTGAACCATGCGCCCTTTGATTCATTGTCGAGCTGGCTGTAGTTAAGGCAGTTGACGCCGCCCTCTCTCTCGATAGTGTAGGCAGCGACTATTCCGATGCCGTCCCTTACTACTGATTCGACAGTGACCGTTGTGTCGCCGACTGTGCATACCACGGGCTCAGTCGTGATCTTATCTCCGATAAGTCTTGCCGCGGCTTCCGGATCTGCCTCAACGTATTCTATCCCGGGCATAGTTACCTCA
>CACYRM010000074.1 GCA_902776845.1 Oscillospiraceae bacterium | reverse complement strand
ATAACGTTATAGACTGCAGCGATATCCTCAGCTTTCCTGGCGATAGGTCCGATCTGGTCGAGTGATGACGCAAAAGCTACAAGACCGTATCTTGATACGGAACCATAAGTCGGCTTAAGGCCCGTAACACCGCAGAATGAGGCAGGCTGTCTTATGGATCCGCCCGTATCTGAACCAAGGGCCACAGGTGCCAGAGCAGCTGCCACGCATGCAGCGGAGCCGCCCGAAGAGCCGCCGGGAACCCTGTCTTTGTCCCAGGGATTGGATGTCGCGCCGAAATAGCTCGTCTCAGTTGTGGAGCCCATCGCGAACTCATCCATGTTTGTCTTGCCGAGAATGATCATTCCGGCATCCTCTATCTTGCGGATTACCTCCGCATCGTACGGAGGAATAAAGTTTCCAAGCATCTTTGACGCGCAGGTGGTCTTTATTCCCTTCGTGCAGATATTGTCCTTGACGGCGATCGGAACGCCTGCCAGAGGTCCTGTAAGAGTGCCTGCCTTTATAGCTTCATCTGCTTTGGCAGCCTTAGCGAGCGCCTCATCCCTGATAACCGTGATGTAAGTCTTGTAATCACCGTCAAGAGCGTCTATGGCATCAAGGAATGCCTTTGTTGCCTGAACGGAGGTGATCTTTCCTTCTTTGATTACCGAGCCTATCTCAAGGGCTCCCATTCTGCGGATCTCAATATCAGTCATAAGTCCCCCCCTTAATCAAAGGTCTTCGGCACGAGGATCGTACCGTCCTTTGTTTCGGGCGCGTTGCTTAAGACCGCATCCCTCATATCTTCATTGGCAATAACGTCCTCTCTGGTAACGTTTACTGCGCCTGCGGCATGGCTTAAAGGCTCAACACCTTCTGTATCCAACTCGCTTAACTGGTCGAAATAGCCCAGGATGTCGCCTAAGGCCTTCTGCGTCTTTTCCTCATCTTCTGGGCTCAGTTCGAGCCTTCCGAGGTTCTCTAAATACTGAACCAGATCTTTTGTGATCTCCATGGAATTACACTCCTAATCCATTTTCATAAAAAACTTATCATAGAATTTTATCATGCCTATATTTTTAAGTAAATAAAAGGGGCTGCTTCGCTTTGAAACAGCCCCGGTAAAGCTAATTTACTCAACGATCACTCGTCTTCGGAATCCTCTCCGGAATCCTCATCTTCGGGTTCTTCGTAATCCTCAGCGGGATCCAAACTGTTTTGGGAAGACTTGGATTTTCCTTTATCGCTGCTCTTTTTCGGGCTCTTGGGAGAAGAATTTCCGGATGAACCGTTCTTATTGTTCTTCACAGCCGAGGCGATGAGTATGACGATAACCGCAATGATCGCAATACCTGCAAGAGTGAAGAAGACCCAGATAAGAACATCGGTCTTGGAAGCTGTATTACTTGCGGGAACGGTTGTTGCCGGTACCGGTGTCTGGTCGGGGTTAAAATCCACACTCTCGGTAGGGATGGAATAATCCGCTGCCGGTGTGGCGGTAGGACCTGCGGGAGCCGGAAGGAATACATCATCAGTATGGAAATCGTGCTTCTTCGCATCGATCTCATCAAGGACCTCCTTGCTCAGCTGCTGCAAAGCAGTCTGTGCAAGAACATCAGCGCTCTGCTCCTGCAGTCCGAGATAACCAACGACAAAATAGCCGTATTCGGGAGCATAGATTATATCCAGCTCGCCTTCTGTCCTTTCCTCTTCGTATGCCCATTCCTCGAATTTGGGAACCATCTGTCCTCTCGGAACCGCGATATCACCCTGGTCGTAAACGACACCCGTCTCGGAAGCAGCCTGTGCAAGTCCTGTAAGGTCATCTATTGTCTTGCAGGAATCCTTCATGGCTGTTGCGTCCTCAAGTGCACGGTCCTTGGCTGACTGCTCTGCTGTCTCAGGCGCATAGAAGAGCGCATATCTTATGTAAGGAACACTCTTCTCTTCATCCGTAAACGGATAGTTTGTGCAGTAGACCTCCGAATAAGCGTCTGCGAGATAATACCTCTCGAGGGCATATCTGAAGCTTGCCTCGTCCATGCCCGGACCATAATAGAACTGGAGATATTCATCCATTGACTTTCCGGAGCTTGCGGCGCTTCCGTTCCTGATATCCTCAAGCATCGAATCCATAGCGGCTTTGGTGTCTTCGGAAAGAGTTACGCCTTCGGCTTCGGCGCGGGCGCAAAGGATGCATGTGCTCTCAAGGGAGTTCTCAGCATACATAACGTAATAATCACCGTATGTGCCGTACTCATCTCCGGGATACTCGGCTGCAAGATCGATAAACTGCAGATTCGTAGAAGGATAATATCCCATAAGAGCGTAGTTGCTCAGGTCAAGGAATGCATTGATAAAATAGAAGTTCGATTCCGTCTTGGGAATTGCCTTGCCGTCGAAATAGTACTGATGGTCAATATAGTTTAAAAGCTGTGTGGCATAAAGCTCTTCGAATGACTGGGGTTCATTCGGATCAGCGGCTGCAGGCGCATCTGTTCCCGCCGGAGCGGAGGTTGCCGGAGCAGACGGATCTGATGTCAGGCCTGATTCCGAGGTCTCGCTTATCTGCTTGCTGCATCCTGCGATCATTGAAGCTGCAACAGCAGCCGAAAGTATTAATGAGCCGATTCTTTTCATCTTCATTTGGTTATCCTTTTGTAGTCCTGCATGCATGCCGCTATCGTGTCATCCATGTCGTAGTATTTGTACTTTCCAAGTCTTCCGCCGAAAAAGACATTTCCGTCCTTCCCGGAGAGCTCTTCGTATTTTTTGTAGAGCCCGTTGTTTGTATCATTGTTGAGCGGATAGTAAGGCTCATCGCCCGGCTTCCACTCTGAAGGATACTCGCGTGTAATGACTGTCCCTCTGCCTTTCCCGAATTCGAAATGCTTGTGCTCCAGGATCCTCGTAAACGGAGTCTCGGCATCGGTGTAGTTAACAACCGCATTACCCTGGAAGTCATCGGTATCAGGCAGATATTCCGTCTCAAACCTCAGACTTCTGTACTCAAGTTTGCCCAGGGTGTAATTATAATACTCATCTATCATTCCCGTATAGATGATTTTCGAGGCAATTTTAGCCAAAGAATCCCTCTCTTTCAGGAAATCAATATTCAATCTAACCTCAATGCCGTCCAGCATCCTCTCTATCCAAGCGGTATAACCGCCGACCGGGATGCCCTGGTAATTGTCATTGAAATAGTTATTATCGTAAGTAAGCCTTACGGGCAGTCTCCTGATGATGAATGCCGGAAGTTCGGTCGCTTTCCTTCCCCACTGCTTCTCCGTATAGCCCTTAACGAGCTTGTTGTAGATATCGGGACCAATAAGGGACAGCGCCTGCTCTTCGAGATTTTGGGGGTCATCTGTTTTGCCCAATGCGATCTGCTCATCGAGCTTTGCCCTGGCTTCGGCAGGAGTCACGACACCCCACATCTTATTGAATGTATACATATTGAAGGGCATCGAATAAAGCTCGCCTTTATAGTTTGCGATGACCATATTGGTATAGCGGTTGAACTCCGCAAACCTGTTCGCAAAATCCCATACTTCCTTATCGCTCGTATGGAAGATGTGAGCGCCGTATTTGTGGACATTTATGCCGTGGACATTCTCGGTATAGACATTTCCCGCTATATGCGGTCTTCTGAAAAGCAGCCCCGTAAAGTCCAGCGCCTACTATGAGGAAATCGTATCCGGCCATATATTCCTCCCGTCTCGAAAACAGTGCATTTACTATACACTATTTTTATGTATTCGCATAAAAACGGGAATGTCAGACTTTTGAGAAATTGACCGTTTTATTGCATATCTCAAGAGCTGCCGGACGGTGGGTAATGATCACCACTGTCCTGTCAGTAAGCTTCTTCAACTGTTCAAGCAGAACTTTTTCCGTATCTTCATCAAGCGCACTGGTGGATTCATCAAGCATCAGGATCGGGCGTTCGCTGAACAATGCCCGTGCAATTGCGATCCTCTGCATCTGTCCCTCCGAAAGACCGGTGCCCTTCTCGCCCAAAGGCGTATCGAGTCCCAAAGGCAATTTCCTGACAAAATCAGCTGCACATGAGGCTTCAAGAGACGACCATAAACGGTCATCATCCTTTATGCCAGAAGGATCTGAAAAAGAGACCGCTTCACGGATGGTACCGCTCATCAGGAGGTTTTCCTGGGGAACATAAGCAAATAAACTTCTCCATTCAGAAGTCAGTTCAATCCGGTTATCAGACGTGTCAAACACTGCAGCTTCGCCGGAGGATAACCGGTAAAGCCCCATCAGAATATTCATCGTAGTACTCTTCCCGCATCCAGACTCACCGGTAAATGCAACGTAATCACCCTTATCGATCCGGAGATCAAAATTCTTGAGAACAGGGGCTCTGTCATCCTGGTCATAAGCAAATCCGGCATCTTTCAACTCTATGCCGGCAAAACTGTTCTTATAGAAATCTCTTGCTTCGGATACGCTCCGGACGGGACCGTCGTAATCAAGTTCAAGCTTTTCGATCTCCATCATGCGTTCCGCGCTGGCAAGCATATTAAAGAACTGTGGAATGGCATGAGACACTTCAGACAACGGCTGATCTATCTGGCTGACCATGCGGAGAATAGCCATCATTGTGCCATAAGTTAACAAATCGCCGTAGAGCTGATAACTGCAGATAAAGGCAACTATTACATAGCCGATCCTGATCAGCGCATATATACATGCTACGCAGTAAGCAATAAAACGGTTTCTTTTCATTTTGACATCGACCAGATCTTCCATTTTCGCTTCGCCAAACCTGATCATGTCTTTTTCCTTGGAAAAGGAACGTATGACAGCAAAACTGTTCAATGTTTCCTGGAGAAATCCTACTACCACTCCCTCGCGGGCCTGAACTTCCTTATGAAAACCTTTAAGTTTTGTCCTTAAAAACAGCGACAGTATCATCATTCCTATTCCCAACGGTATAAGGAACCATATAGTCTTCGGCAACAGAATATAAAGCGAGATTACCGCAGCAATAAACTGGGCTATCAGACCGGAGGTGCTTGGAATTATCGTAGTAACTGCAGCAGCTATTACTTCGGAATCCGAGTTTAGCCTGGTCAGCCAATGACCTGAATGGACTTTTCTGATACCTGAATAAGAACGGATCAGAAGTTCACTGTATCCTTTGAGCCTGTACGCTTTGCCGAGTTTGATCTTACATCTGTCGGTAAAATAAAAGCTCGCCATATAAAGCAGGATCGCAGCGATTACGACTATTGAAATATAAATACATGAACGTATCAGTTTATCGCTGTTCTTTTCAACCGCGCTGTCAATAATATCTCTTAAAAAAAATGCAAATACGATTCCCTCAACACCTTGAAGGAGTTTTACCATAAAGAGGATCACCAGGCTTATCCTGTTGCCGGCAGTCTGCCTGTGTATCCATTTAAGAGTATTCCAGTCGACCTTCTTCTTTCCCACTTTTTCTCCGCTTATCAGTTGCCGTATTTTTTAAGTATCATCCCGATATCGCTGACTCCGGTTGAGTCCTTGCAGGCAAAATCCTTCATCAGGAACTTCCTTAAGAACCCCTGTTTCGCAGACGATGCCAGTGCCGGCTGCCGTGATTTTTCCGGATCGGCAGGACGGATATCCGCTTTGTCCGAACAGCCTTCCAAAAGATTCCTCGCTCTTTGGCTGCCGCAGATCACAAGAGAAGTTCCTTTTCCGTCGGCCAGGTCAGGATAATCTTTCTCAACGCCCCAGTAATCACCGATGGTAAAATCAAAAGCCTTACCGGGTGTTGTATAGGGACAGGCATAACAGCTTGGACGCAGTGACAGTTCTTTTGCATAGATCCTTGAGAACGGATCCTTCATATAATCTGTCTGAAAGGTGTCCTGCCCAACAGTATACACAACGGTATGGGCATCATCCATTTTTACTTTTTCCCTTGAACAGTAGAAGGAAAGATTTCCGTTATGCTGTGTCTCCAGGTATCTGCAATATTCTTTCCAAAACAAGGGAGACTGGACTCCGCGGCAGATCAATGATGCCGTCCATAGATTGTCCGCGCCTTCGAAAACCTTTTTCGCGGCATGACATTGACACGGAGTCCCTGTGAATAAAACCTTTCTCCCGCTGTCCAATGCTTCCTTTATCTTCCCGAAAACTTCCCCTAATGAGCTTTGAACATATTTTGCTTTGCGCATGGCGGAGATATCTCCGGAAACAACATGCTTAACATTATGCTCTTCATCATAAGCAGCACCGCATACCAGTCCGCCTTCATTCAGGATCACATCCGCAATAACGGAGAAAGCTCCTCCTGAAGTGCTTTGACGCAGCACCTCCTGATCTCTGACCCTTAATGCATAGTAAGAAACTTCAGCATCAAATATATCAGCATGTGCCGCAGGACAGATCTTCCTGCATTCTTCACAGTCAATACAGACGGCCTGGTCAATAACAGGATAGAAGAATCCTTCTGCATCAGCAGTCATTTGTATTGCTCCTGCCGGGCAGGAATAGCAGCATGCTTCACACCCATAGCACTGCGAAATGTTCTCAAGTATCTGCCGCATCAGCTAACACATCCTTCAGATAATTAACAGAAGCCTCTCTGTCATTTTTCAGATTCTCCGATATAATTCCGGCTCCGGGTTCCGCCAGATCTCCGTCCATGGCTTCGCTAAGTCCGGCTTTCTTAAGAAGATCTTCTATCCTTCCGTTGCGTTTTGCAAGTTCTCCCGCATTGCCGGCTACAGCGACCGGTCTTTCAAATATCAGAGAGAAAGCCGTCCCGTGAAATGAATTGGTAAACGTGCCGGAAGAATGAGCCATGAGTCCCACCCAGTCGTTAACGGAAACCTGGCTCCAGGCAGGGAATCCGCACTGTGGCATAAAGGCTGCCGTAATGATGCGCAATTCCAGTCCATCTGATTCGGCTTTTGCCTTTGCCCTCTTATGAAGATCGGCATCGTATTTGACCATAAAAAGGAGATAATAAGGATTGTTTCCCGGTTTGGTTGCGATCTTCATCCACTCCTCTCTTGAGAGCAAAAGAGTCGGATCCAAAGAGACTTCAGCATGTCTTCCTGTCAGATCCTGAACTATCTTTTGTCCGGAACTCTCTCTCACTGAGATCTTCCTGAAACTGTTAAGCTGATCGGAACACCACGCCCGTCCCTTTTCCGGAAACTCCTCAGTACCAAAACTTGCCGCATAAGAATATTTCTTCTTATCTTCAGAAAATGTCAGAAAATATCTCCCGTCGACTCCCGGTATCCTGAAATTCCATATCTGATCGCTTCCCGCAATGAAACAGTCAAAATCATTATTCAGTGATTTCTTATCATTCAGATCGTAATCAGCTAAGCAATTCATATATTGCTCACGGAACTGCCTGAAGAGTTCTTCTCTCTTTTTGCCTTCCGATACAATCCTTTGCGCAAAGAGTGCCGCAGGACCCTTGTCAGGGAAATACGTCTCCTGCTTTTTCACTTTATCGGTAAATGAGACAAAAGTACCGGAGGCATCAAGTTTGTTTAATGTCTGCTGCAGGGCATATGCCTGTAAGACCGCACCGAAGTTATCGGCTTCATGAAATGTTACTATTCCCGCTCTCACGTTCTTTCATCTCCTTCCTTGCTTGTATTACGGCAGAATGGATCAATTCTTCCATATATTGCTTTCTAAGCTGTTCTATCCTCTGCTGATAGTATTCCTGATCACAGTCACAATAAGGAAGCAGCTCTTTATACAGCTTGACAAAGTTCATCTTTCTCTCAAGCATCTGGCTGTAACTTCTTTTCTGACTGGCATGGCCCCGGCTCCTTAAGAAATAATGGTGTACCACTTCCGGTACATAACCGCATACAGACCTGCTTGCCGGCGGCATAAGCAGCTGCAGATTCTGGCCTTCTGGTGACAACGGGATCGTCCTATCCGGATAACAAAGATCAAACAGTGACATTCTCAACATATAACAGCCCGCATAACAGGTCAGAGTGATGAGTTCATCGAAAATGTTCATTGCCCTTCTGTCTTCTTCTTTTGTGTTGGGGGCTCTTATTTCACCGTTTTCTCCTTTGATGATAAGACCGGCATTTCTGACAAGGCCGATGTCCGGGTGATCATCAAGGTATTCTGCCTTTGCAGCAATACAGCGCGGAAGCATCAGATCATCAGCATCGCACCAGGTAAGATATTCTCCTGTCACTTCCTTCAAAGCTGCATTGACTGCTGCTGCCTGGCCTCCGTGCTCCAGACGGAGGAGCTTGACTTCGATACCTGTTTTAATAAGATCATTTATTTTTCCTTCAATGTATTCAAGTGATCCGTCCGTAGATCCGTCATCGGCAAATATGCACTCCAGAGGTCTCCACGTCTGCTCTTCCACAGACTGAACAAAATCCTTCAAATAAGGAAGAGCATTATAAACAGGCACTATCAGGGAGACCAATACGTTCATGATCCGCCCATCCTTTTCCGGAGAAGCGCAGCATAGTTTTTAAGCTCTTCCTTCCGGTCAGTTCTGCCGGTATTGGTAAGGTGTATTCTGCGCTTAAGCAAAACATCCTGAAGTTGGACAGTCTTAAGTCCGGAAGCCCTGAGCTTCATCATCCAGTCAATGGTCTCGCCGCTTTTTAGCGTCTCATCGAACATTCCGACTGTATCAAAGACCGATCTTTTTATAAGTGAACATCCGGGCAGTATGCCTTCATAAGGCTCTGTCCTGGGGACAACAGAAGACAATTCCTCCGGGGGTATCTCGGGAGAAACAAAATCCCTGGTGCGTCCGAAAACGGCAGCAGTCTCAGGATCGTCAATGACCGGAGCATAGAGTTTTTCAAGTGAATTTTCTTCACACAGATCATCTGAATCCAAAAGGAATATCCACCCGCCTTTTGCCAGTCTGATCCCTTCATTCCTTGCATGAGCAGCATGCTGACGGTTCTGTGTGATGACCACACAGCCCTCGTCTGCTGCGATCTCAGCTGTCCGGTCAGTTGAACCGTCATCTATGACGATGATTTCCATCCCGCCGTTCCACTCTTGTTTCCTTATCGAAGAAACAGCCTCTTTAAGATATTTTTCGGCATTATATGCCGGTATTATCACAGAAAGCCCGTTGTTCATAATTGATCATCTTTCTTAACTTTTCTTGCATTCCTGATAGCTTCTGCCATTAATGCCAACCATTCTTTTTCTCCGGCAGTCTCGTGGGATACGGTAGTATTTGAGCTGTGTATCCTCCGCAGATACAATACTTCTTCGATCTGGGCAGAAAGATCCAGGCCTGCAAAACCTAACCTCTTCAGCCATTCCGTATCCTCGCTGTATGCATACTTGAGAACAAAACTTCCATATTTCGCGAAAACATCCTTATGAATAAGCGCGGTAACAACACACGGATACGCAACCACATCCATAACAGCTTTCTGACGGTCGCTCAGCTCTTCGACCGGAATATCCGTGAAATTCTCATAGCGTGTAAATACTATTGAACAGTCCGGATGCTCTCCGGTATAACGGATCTGTTTTTCGAGCTTGTCAGGCATCCAAAGATCATCGGCATCTATAAAAGCTATCCAGTCACCTTCAGCTTCTGCAATGCCTCTGTTTCTCGCGGCAGACACTCCCCTGTGCTCGCATCTTATATATCTGATATCCAGTCTGTTCTTAAGCAAACTTTCCGTTTCATCAGTTGATCCGTCATCAACAATGATGATCTCATGTGCGGGATATGTCTGATCCAGCACGCTCTTTATAGCAGCTTCAATATATGGGGCAGCATTATAAGCCGGTATCAAAACAGAGATCTTCGTCATGTTTACCGGCCCTCATTTTTGATGCCGGCAATGATGTCCTTGTGCTCATCCGCAACCTTTTGAGCGGCGGCTATTATCTTCGCCATCTGTATTGACCTTGCCGTAATCATGCCTTTTTCCTTCAACAGCGCATAACCCTCACCATAATGGATGATGTTCCTGTTCACAATGGCCTGGGCGATATACCAGTCTTTATTCTTCTCAAATTCATCAAGATCGAAAACTTCCCCGAATCTGTCCAGAGTTCCCAATGCAAACAAAGCAACTTTTGTGAAAACACATTTGATACATCTGCAATCCCTGCTCCTTCTTGTCATTATGCAGGGATGAAGATATCTTTTTGCAGGCTCATAATCAGAAAGTTCTCTTAACTTTTCTATTCTGGGCTTCTGTCCTCCGGTGGAATAAAGCTTCGTGGTTCTTGTCGACAGATAAGGAAGAAGGAACAGATCAGCATAAGCGCTGTCATTTATGTCAAATGAGAATTTTGCAAATTCATATGTCGTGGAAATGAAGTAAACGGAAAAAAGTTTTTGGAGAGCAAGCACACAGGAAGACAGGCGGTAACTGATTACCGAAAGGTAATTCTCGTCATTATGGACCTGATGCAGATTTGTATCGATCAGCAGAAGTTCAAGTCCCGTCTCCTTAACGATACCGTTAGTTGCTTTGTCTGTATAAAAGCTGATCTTTTTCTCGTCGTTCCCGCCCTCGTAAGCGCCGCAGTTTGCGATTACAAGATGAGTGAGTTTAAACGGGGAAACGGAGGGATCCGTCATGTTCATGACGGTATGCATGGAATCTACACCGCCGGAATATCCGGTAGCAACTGCACCGGCATTTTCTGTCAGATCATCAACCGCCCCGGCTTCCACCTTGATCAGATGATAATCCTTCATTCTGGAAGAACATACAGGAACCAGATATTCATTGATCTGGTAAAGAAGAGATCTTGAGACGGGTGCCTCGCATTTTATGATCTCATTCCTGCGCATGGCTCTCGGCAGCAATGCAACAACAAAAGGATCCAGTCTGTCAGCTGTCAGATACGGGGCATAACCGGAATAAGTACCAAAGCGTATTACATATTCGTTCCCGTTATCACAGATATTCGAACAAACATAAACCCTTGAACCGGTCTGTTCAATATATGGAACACCGACAGAGATCATTCTTCGTCGTCTTTCCTGACCGGCCAGCCTTCCTCCACGTCAACATCATGGATCGGGTCAGCCAGAAGCAGATCCTGAACCTCAGCAAATTCATCCAATGTCAGCTCGAAGCCATCGGCAAAAGCTGCGCTGTCAAAAGAGATTTCCCGGTCTTCCGTATCAGCAGGAACGATGATCTCCTTGTCGGAAAGCGCCTTGATAAATGCATCTAATCTGGCTCCCATGTCAGCAGGACATCCGTCGGCTGCAGCAAGTTCAGCAAGGATCTTGTCAGAAGATACCTTTTGTACAAGCTTTTCTAAAACAGCGGAGCCCAGAGTGCTGGTCCCGTAATACATGCCTGTAACAAAATTGATAACAACCGCCTGGCCGTCAGCAATATCAAAAAACATCTTTTCTTCGTTGAGCTTGTACATATATCAGATCTCCTTCTGAATAAATTCCAAAAGACATTTTACATTCTTTTCAGGATCTTTGCATAGTCCTATCTCATAGACAGGAATTCCAATCAGGCGTTGGGACATCTGGCGGTATGCCTCTGGATCTCTTATATAACCAAGTTGCGAGGCTGTGGAATCTATCAGTTTGACAAGGACCGGTCCTCTCGGTGTCTCTTTTATTGCAGGCGAATCGTTGTCCGTAAGGTTCGGATATATGATGGCATGTACGGGAAGTGATTCCCTGAATTCGTAACAGGATGCATCCATCATCAGTTTATCATTGCGTTCTGCATCAATGCGGATGACCGGAAGCCCGGGGTTCAGAACAGATGCCATATCCTGATTGAGACTTACCGTTCTGTATAACGGCATCGCCTTCAAAGGACCTTCCTGATTGACCAGGATATAATCATCGGAAACAAAATCAAAACCGTTCAGAAGACATGATACTGCCAGCGTGGACTTTCCTCCGCCGCCTCTTGCTGAAAGCAAAACGCCTTTGCCGTTAATGCCGACACAAGCACTGTGAAGTAAAAGCATGCCGTTCTGCCTTGCCCACTGGCCAAGCATCACGACCATGGCATGACCATACAACATATATCCGGGATTGGATTCCGGCTGCCTGCAATAGTAGAAGATATTTCTCCGGTAATCCGTTCCGGACAGTTCATACCCCGGAATAATTCTGAGGTATCCCGTATCGTCTTTGCTTTGCCAAATTGCATCAATTTCTTTACTGCCCGGGAGAAGATAGTTTTCAATGTCATCAGTCCAGAAATTCAGGATCGCATCGGGTGTTGATTTTATGTCCTGAATGGTTCCGGTAAAGTATTTTTTTACTCCGGATGCCTGCTCTTCAGTGGTGAATCTCTGCTCGATCACCTGATTCCCGATCTTTATCTGAAAAGAGGTTTCTCCTTCCCCGGTCATGGAAATGATCCTCTTATCTATATTCTGAAAATAATCACTTAGCGTCATGATTCTGGTCCCGTTCTTCCTTCCTGATCATATTCTTCTTTTTTATATGTCTGCCAAGATCGTTCAAAGAATGTATATTTCTGGTTTCCGCAATATATTCCGGGAAAGAGACCTGCTTATCTTCAGGTCTGAAACAGCTGTTAATAAGCTGGTACTCTTTCCGGACTGACGGATGATCACGGTAACCGGTCAGTTTTGAAAGATATGTGCAGTACTCTTTTTCACCTGCCAGCATATCCGGATCCAATCCCTGCAATGCATCTGAATATGGTCTAAGAAGTTCTGTTTGAAATCTTAACTGGCAGTTAACGTTCTTTTCTTTTGCAGAGACTGAGAGTTTTTCAAAATCGACCTGCTTATGCTTCAGCATCTGTAATACGCTGACCAGACGGTATATCCTGTCAGGTCCCTTCTCCCGGACAAGATACTGGCCGTACGGGGTGCAAAGACAGAACATCAGCTGGTCTTCCAAAGAAGGAACTCTGACTTTATATGACCGGAACTCCACATCATGACCGTCATGCCAAAAAGGTTCTTCATCAAAGAGTCTGTGATCATGGACACCTTTGTGAAGAATGATTTCCGTTAACCCGTTGATCGTACGGTTATTAAAATCACTCTTTTCGGATTCTTTTATCTCGTTGCGTAAGAGTTCGGCAGCCCGATCATAGTCCCTGGAAGGCACGGTAATATCATAACCCCTTATAAACCGTGTAACATCGGGCAGAAAAGCATACCTCATTGCAGTATTTCCGGTAATCATAACATCTATTCCGGAACTCTCCAGTACTTCTATCCTTTTCGCAAGCCAGGGAACGGAAGAACTGTTCTTAACCTGTTCGTATCTGTGTATTCCCTGAATCCTCGGGATCATTTCTTTTGGATAATGATCCCAACCGCTGTTAAACCCTATAACACCCAGCATAAGCAGATACAGATAATTACTGTTATCTATATCCAGATCCTTCGTAAGCAGCTGTATGGAATCTTTAGAGGCACCCTTCCCGAAAACGCTGAGAAGAGCAATGTATTCTTTTGAGAACATGGAGCTCCGGAGATTATTCTCTAATTCACCTATGATTGTTTTCATAATTGCTGACTATTGTCTCCAGGCCCAATCTGTTCATATCAACCATATACTGATACATAGTCGTTTCCGAATCACGGACATTCATCTTTATAAAACGCCTGATGCTCTTAGGTGA
This sequence comes from Oscillospiraceae bacterium, assembly GCA_902776845.1. Taxonomy (GTDB): domain Bacteria; phylum Bacillota; class Clostridia; order Saccharofermentanales; family Saccharofermentanaceae; genus Saccharofermentans. The sequence continues at coordinate 2,900 of CACYRM010000074.1, read as the reverse complement.
TCTGAACAATTTGTCTAAAGGTCTCCATATATAAAATACCGGAAGAAGTACCGGTGCTTTATATAATACATTGTAATGACCGGCCATTCGCTTATATGGCGGAAAGAGCATCCCTAAGCAGTATTTTACCCTATGCCAGACGGATATTTTCTTGCGTCCGGCATTTTCCTGAAATACTGCCGCGGAGTAAAATTTCCTTTCAGTCGCCTCTTTTGATACAGCGAGGATCCTGTTAAACAAGCTTTCTGTTTCTTCTGAGAAAGTGCTCCCGCTGAACCATTCATCCAAGGCATTGCAAACAACCTCATAAAACCGGGTCAGACCTGTTTCTGCCAGAGACTTTTCCAAATAATTATAATCAATATCTTTTATACCCTTGAGATAATAAATATCAGTCAGATTCCGTATTGTAATTGACCCGGTAATGCAGTGCTTGGCCAGATGAGCAACCGAATAAAGCAAATGATCATTTATGTCAAGATCACACCGCGATCCCGAACAGTTTCTGCTTAATGCCGCTTTTGCACATGCGTCAAAGGTATCCGATAATCCATAACTGGAACTGAGTAAGGCTTTATGATATTCAATCTTCAGTTCATCCTTCTTCCATTCAAAATGATAATCGTTGTTACCGATATAAATAAATCCCAACTGCTCCATAACAGGTTTTAACTGATCATACTTATCAAAATCGATATAGACATCTGCATCAGCCATCTGTCTGAATTCTGTCCTTGGATAAAGATACTTGACAAAACTCCCTTTAAGCGGAATAAAAGCTATTTTCTTCTCTTCAAAGACATTGAAAATATGATCAAGAAAACGTATCTGATCGCGGTCTGTTTTTACATCATTCAGTGCCTGCACCTGAAATAAACGCAAGTACTCAGACGGAATTCTGATACCATTGTCTTTTATCGCCTGATAAACAATACAGGTAATACGTTGACGGTAACAGACATGATAGATGTAATTCCAATCAATATCACCATCGAGTTCGCATTTCTCAGATAACAATCCGGATTTTATCAACTTGAGGATCGTGATCAGATTTCTATTCATACAGCCTTAAAATCATTACTATTTTCCAAAACCACCCGAAAAGATAAACAATTATATCATAATTGAGCTTCGTGCCGGGATCATACTGGAGGTTTATGATAAAGCCCATATAAGGAAGACCCAGAGCCGCACAGTCTTTCTTCAGTGCGTCGGTGAGTTCTTTTCTTTCGGATATCTGCTTAAGAGTCCAGGCGGATCCGCACTTTAATTCCTCGGAACCGTCCGCTATATATATGCTGCCTGCCGGAATAAGATCCTCACAGCCTTTAAGGCTTACAAACAGTTCGTACTGACCGCCTTCTATTAGGAACTTGCCGTACTCCTCGTCATAATATGCGAGTTCCTGAATGTCGAAAGAGAACGTTACAGTCTTCGAACTTCCGGCCTCAACCAGAGGCTTCGTAAATCCGACGAGCCATGCGGGAGCTCTGGGCGTGCGCGGTTTGGTCTTCGAGACATAGAGCTGCACGACGGCTTTACCGTCAGTCCTGCTCTTATTTGATACATTGCATGTGACGCTGAACGTGTCCCCGTTACGGACTCCGGATATATCACTTACCTCGAACTTCGAATACGAAAGACCGAAGCCGAAAGGATAGAGAGGCTTGATGCCGCGCTTCTGGTAACCTCTGTAACCGACATATATGCCTTCGCCGTATACGCAGGTCAAATTGTCCGGATAGCAGAGATATGCAGGCGTATCTTTATATGAGACAGGGAATGTGCACGGCAACGCTCCGGAAGGATTGATCTTTCCTGTGAGGATATCCGCCATTGCTTTCGCGCCCATCATGCCCGGATAGAATACCGCGAATATCGAATCGACGGCTTCCTCCAGACCTTCAAACTCGACCGGTCCGGGAACATTGAGGATCAGGCAGATCCTGCCCTTGCCCTTATCCTTTGCGAGTTTCTTTATCAGGGAAACTGTTTTTGCATTCATCTTCAGGTCGGGCCTGTCATTACCCTCGCCGGAGACCACGGTCTCAATGACGATTGCGGTAGCACCTTTCCTGAATGCTTCTATGTCATCCTTCATGACACGGGGCTCGCCGAGGATCTCAGTTAATTCGCAATACAGATCAGTCGTTCTGTCCGTGAATACCTCAGCGCTTCCCTTGCCGTAATCCTGGAAACGGCCCGGACCGAAGAATACAACTTCAGAAGTCTTCTTCAGAGGAAGATGTCCGTTATTCTTCAGCATGACTATGCCTTCGGCAGCGGCTTTGTATGCTGCCTCGTCACCCTGCTTTTTATACTCTGACGCGGTCAGTTCCGGAGGTGCCTTTACATCCGCGAACCTGTCGATCAGATCGAGGACCCTTCCTGCCGCCGCATCAAGATCGCTTTCAGATAATCTTCCTTCCTCAACTGCCTTAACGATCTTGGAAGGATCCCACGGGCCGGGCATGAACAGATCCTGGCCTGCTGTTACTGAATCGCCGTCGTCCTTGATGTTGCCGCCCCAGTCGGTTACGGTAACGCCTTCGTATCCCCACTCTTCCCTGAGGACTTCCTTAAGGAGCCACGGGTCTTCCATACAGTGTGTTCCGTTGATAGATGGGTATGCGCTCATCAGGGTCGTGGCATATTTACAGCATGCTTCAAAAGCCGGGAAGTAGATCTCTCTGAGGGCCCTGATCCCGACAAGTTCATTTATTGTCTTGCGGTTGATCTCGAGATTGTTGCATGCGAAATGCTTGACATCCGATGCGATCCCCATACTCTCAACACCCTTACACATCTCAGGTGCCAGGATCTTCGTAAGGAACGGATCTTCGGAATAGCCTTCAAAGAACCTGCCGTTGACAGGCTCTCTAAGTATATTGCAGTTCGGG
>CACYRM010000073.1 GCA_902776845.1 Oscillospiraceae bacterium | reverse complement strand
TGAGGGTGCTTCAAAATTCACCGGTGCGGCATCTGTCTGTGCAGCGCCTAACAGTGAATTCGGTGAAGGTGCCGGAGCGGGAGCAGGTGCTGCAGGTACTGGTTCAGCAGCAAGAGGCTCGACAACAGGAATAGCAACAGGTGCGGGCTCCGCTACGGGTATGGGCTCGGGCATAGGCTCTACTACAGGAGTGGGCTGGCTCGACTACGGGAGCAGGCTCGACTACGGGAGCAGGCTCGACTACGGGTGCAGGCTCGACTACAGGTGCAGGCTCGACTACGGGAGCAGGCTCGACTACGGGAGCAGGCTCGACTACAGGTGCAGGCTCGACTACAGGTGCAGGCTCGACTACGGGAGCAGGCTCGACTACGGGAGCAGGCTCGACTACGGGTGCAGGCTCGACTACGGGAGCAGGCTCGACTACGGGTGCAGCAACGGGTGCCTGAACCGGAGCCGCAATATTATTCAACTTAGAACCGCAATTAGCGCAAAAAGCAGCGCCTTCTCTGACGGGGCTTCCACAGTTAGTGCAAAACTTAGCCATATATTATCCTCCTTAAGTTCTACTTAACAGATAAAATAATACCATAAACGCATATGTTTGTTGTTCTTCCAAGTGTCTCTGAAATAAAAATGCAATGAAAAACAGACCCGCGTAATACCGCCGGGTCCGTTGCTTAAAAAAATCCGGATATTCAGTTAACCTTATTCTCCGGTCAGGTAATCTATCGCTTCGATGTAACCGTCAAATCCTTTTCCGGTAATTGTTTTCGAGCAGTAGTAAGAGACATATGAGATCCTGCGGAAATCCTCACGCTCGTTGACCTCCGTGATATGCACTTCTACAGCCGGAATACAGACCGCCTTGAGCGCGTCAAGAAGTGCCACGGATGTATGGGTGTATGCGCCCGGATTGATAACAATACCGTCAACTTTATCGAAATAAGCCTGCTGGATGTAATCCACAAGATCACCCTCATGGTTGCTCTGAAGACACTTAACATCAATGCCTTTGTTCTCACAGTAGGAGGTTATCATGGACACCAGGTCATCATAGGTTGAAGAGCCGTAAAGATCCGGCTCCCTTATGCCGAGCATATTAAGGTTCGGTCCGTTAAGCACAAGTATTTTCATAGTTCATCTCAATTTATTCAAAATATCCGCTATAGCCCTGTCGTAAAAATCCTGTTTGACTTCGAATCTGTCGTAATAGAATCTGTAATCGCACCAGGTCTCGTACTTATCCTTGCGCTGTGAATAGAGTTTCTCAACGCCGTGGAGCTGGGATATAGGTCTGTTCTTGTCAGTCAGAGCGGTCAGCGGACGCTCAAGATAGAAGACATTGGAATTGCAGCGGACATAAAATTTATTGACATCGCGGGTAACGATACCGCCGCCGCATGAGATGACGAGTCCGCTCTGAGGCAGAAATTCCGCCGCGATCTCGCATTCCATCTCCCTGAACGCATCCTCACCCGGACCGGATAAGACTTCCGCGGGAGTCTGTCCGAATTTCTCGGCAAAAGCGATATCAAGGTCGACCAGGGTACGTCCTGTCGCTTTGGCGATGTTCCTTGCAAGAAGGGATTTGCCTGAGCCCGGCATGCCTATAATCGTTATATTGCGCATGCGGTTCTCAAGAACGCGTATTACTTTCTCGATCTTTTCTTCCGCTTCGGAGGGAATGCTCTTATCGGAGCCTAACTGCGAAGCACCCTCTAAATCACCTGCGAAGATCCTTGAAGCCTTATAAGCCTGTGCGACGAGCATCGCAAGGCCGCCGCAGGTCTTAAGACCGAGCTCCTCGGCATCCTGCAGGAACCTTGTCCTTGAAGGGTTATAAACAACATCCGCGCATGCTTCCAGATCCGCAAACTTAGTAAGATCAAGGAGTCTGTTATCGACCTTCGGGAACATGCCTACAGGCGTGCAGTTGACGATGACCTGCGCATCCGCTGCCTTCTCATAGACATTGGAATAATTGATCTCTGTCTCAAGATCACATGCATATACTTCAGCGGCACCGAGTGTCCTTAAAGCATAGAAAACCGCTGAGGCGGCACCGCCCGTGCCCAGAACGAGAACTTTCTTACCTGATACGGAAATGCCCTTTCTGTGGAGCATATAGATGAATCCGAAATAATCGGTGTTCCATCCTTTTACCTTTCCGTCTTCGAAAAGAACCGTGTTTACGCTGCCTGTTGTTTTCGAAGCATCATCGACTTCATCACACATGGCGCAGGCATTTTTCTTGTAAGGGATAGTGACGTTAAAGCCCTTGAACACACCGCTCTTAAAGAGCTCTTCCAGTTCCTCGGGTTCACGTTCGATCACCGAATAAGAATATGAGGGATCGAAAAGATTATGTATCTCAGGGGAATATGTGTGGGCAAGAGTCCTTCCGAGAACGCCGAATGCAGGCTTTCCCTGATGAACCTTCGAAATATCCATAAGTGTCTTCATCAGATCTTTTACATAAGGCCTGCTCTCGAATCCTGCAATCTCTTCCAGAGCCTTTATCTTCTCTTCCTCCCTTGCGGGATCGTAAGTCGCAAGACCGTTTGCCCTCTTGTAGTTGCCAATCTCCCTGCTTGCCGCGACTCTGGCTTCCAGCAGATCGAGAATATCGCTGTCTATCTGATCGAGCTTTTCTCTGAGTTCCTTAAGATCCGGTCTCTCACTCATGGTATTATCCTCCGTTACATGGTTACAAGAAGCATATCGTAAAGTGCGATCGCTGCCGCGGCTTCAACAACAGGGACAGCGCGGGGCGCAACACATGGATCGTGTCTGCCTTCTATATTAATAACCGTATTTTTGTGTTCGGCAAGGTCCACCGTCTCCTGGGATCTGGAGATCGAAGGCGTGGGCTTTAACGCGACATCAAATACGATGGGCGCAATATCACCCAAGCTGATACCGCCCTGGATACCGCCGCTGTGATTAGTCTTCAAAGTAAGATTGCCTTCGTCATCAAAAACGAACGCGTCATTATTCTCCGAACCTTTAAGATCAGAGCCCTCAAAACCATTGCCGAACTCAACACCTTTGACAGCGGGAATCGCATAAAGGATCTGCGCGAGCTTGGCTTCAATGCCGTCAAAGATCGGTCCTCCGATCCCTTCGGGATAACCGTATACGACACACTCGATAACGCCGCCGACTGAGTCTCCCTCAGCTCTCGCCTGTTCGATCTTCTCCTTCATCAGTTCACCCTTCGCGTCATCGACAACAGGAAATTCTTTATTCTCTACCATGGAAAGCGCATTCCTGAATCCTTCGTCATTCACGGCGTGATCGAAATACGAATCGTCGCTTATGCCGCCTGCTTTCTTAAGATGCGCGCTTATCTGTATGCCTCTTTTATTCAGCTCCTGAATCGCTATCGAACCTGCAATACAAAGGGGCGCCGTCATGCGTCCTGAGAAGATCCCGCCGCCGGACTTCGAAGCCCCGTCTCCATAAAGGAGTCTTGCAGCATAATCCGCATGAGACGGCCTTGGACGGTTCATTATTGACGCGTAATCCTTCGGCTTTGTATTCGTGTTGATTATGTATCCGTGGAGCATCGTTCCGTTGCGCTCGAAAATTACCTCATCGGCTTCCTTCCTCGGAGTCGACCAGGCATTCTTTCCGGGCGCGCGCCTTGCCATAAAGGCAGCCGTTTTCGCTGCATCAGGAACAACATCCTCAGGGAGTCCCGTGATATATACGCCTATCGTCTCGCTGTGAGACTCGCCGTAGATCATTATGTCCAGAGCATCGCCCTGATATGTGCTGCTTGAATTCATACGGCCATCTCCTTAAGTAAGACTTTCCTGAACTCCGGGAAAGATTTGTCGAGACAATTGATATCGTCCAGTTCGATCTCTTTGCCCGTGGCCGCGGCGCAGAGAACTGCCGCCATAGCCATTCTGTGATCGCCCGATGATGTAAGAACGATCTTATCGGGGATCACTTTTCTATCTATATATTCTATCGTAATAGTGTCCTCTTCGAGCGTTACATTTCCACCTAATTCAGATAACATTTGCGTGATAGCCGCCGCCCTGTCAGACTCCTTGATGCGGAGTCTCTTAATTCCCTTAAGGATCGTCTTTTTTGCTCTGAAAGCACCTGTCACGGCCATGTATGGAACGATGTCGGGAATGTCGCTGCAGTCGATCTCCAGTTTTTCTCTTATTCCGTTCCTCACACTGTCCTGGACAAAGAAAATATCACCTTCGGAAAGATATGTTACGTTGGCAAGCTTAAGAAAATGGAGTATTGCCTTATCGCCCTGAACAGAATTCTCATTAAGGCCGGTTATCTTTGCAGAGCCACCGTGGATCAGGCTTCCCAGACAGAGCAGGAATGCACCGTTGCTCCAGTCGCCTTCCACTTCGAAGTTTCCGTCAGGAACTTTAATGTCAGAAGTCCTGCCCGGCACCTTGAACATATCGCCTTCTCTTTCGACAATTATTCCGTACTTGGCAAGCGCGGCAATGGTAAGTTCGATATAGTGTACTGACGCGACTCCGCCTGTAACTTCAACAACGGATTCCTTATCAAAGCAGGAAAGCGCCATGAGAAGTCCCGAGATGTACTGCGACGATACGCTGCCGTCAATGACATATCGACCGGGCTCTATATTTCCTGTGACCTTTATCTCATTTGCTTCCCTGTCCTTTGTTATAACAACGCCAAACGGCTTAAGGCAGTCGGACAGTTCCTCGATGGGTCTGTCTATAAGCCTTCCGTTTGTTTTGAATACGAGTGTCCTGTTCGCTTCTGACTTTACTGCCAGTGCGACAGGGATCATGAAACGGAGCGTCGATCCGCTCTCGTTGCAGTTAAGAGTTACAGCCTCAGTTTGTGCATCTTCAAGTGCGCGGAGGCACGATTTGGTAGCTCTTATGTCATCGTTGTCATCTTCGGATCCGTTAAGAAAATCCCCGCGCGCGCCAAGAATGAAGTTAACGATGAGCTCCCTGTGACAGACCGACTTTGAAAGCGGCGCCTTGATATCCAGATTCAGATTTTTACACGAGATCATCATACAGACAAAAACCTCAGAAACTCATCTTCTGTCATCTTCTTTATCTCAGCCTGACCGATCCTGTTTACAAGTATAACCGATAAGGTGTTTCCACGCTTTTTCTTGTCGTTCATCGCGCCCTTAACGATATCTTCTGCCGTGATCTCATCGCTTGCGGGGAGCTTATACATCGCAAGAAGATCCTTCATCCTCTTTGCGTCTTCAGAACTTAGCGTGCCCGCTCTGACACAGGCATCCATAAAGATGCCCATTCCCTTTGCGACACAGATACCGTGAGGTTTTGTAAATCCACTGTCGCGTTCGATTACGTGACCCGCTGTGTGACCGTAGTTTAAGATCTGGCGTCTGCCGTTGTCGTTCTCATCCTCGTTTATGACTTCAGCCTTGTCGGCGACGCACATGCCGATGACGTTTTCAAGAACGGACGCGTTGTCTCTTATGCTGCCGTTCTGATTTTCGAGAAGAGCGAAAAGCTTCTCATCCATTATGAACGCATACTTAGTGACCTCGCCCATGCCTTCTGTGAAAACTTCGTCGGGAAGTGTCTTGAGGAATGACGTGTCTTCAAGAACGAGACACGGCTGCCAGAAAGCTCCGACCTGATTCTTGCCCATCGGTATGTCGATTCCTGTCTTGCCTCCGACAGCTGCGTCTACCATCGCAAGGAGCGACGTCGGCACCTGGATAACATCGATACCCCTTAAGAATGTCGATGCCGCAAAGCCTGCCATGTCGGTAGTAACGCCACCGCCAATACCGACCACGAGGTCAGTTCTGGTAAATCCGGCTTCGGCCATCTTATTCCACATACCGGCAATCTCATTTATGTTCTTGCTCTTCTCGCCAGCTTCGAAAACATAGGTTATAACTTCGAGTCCTGCGCCTTCGAGCTGCGCTTTTACCACATCAAGATAGAGTGCGGCAACATTAGTCTCTGAAACGATCAGGGCCTTGATCGCCTTGGGACAGATCTTCCCCGTCAGCTCACCAAGCTTTAAGACGATACCGTCTCCGATCTCAACATTGTATTCTTTTGAGGCACGGACATTGACAGTCATCATATTCCGTCTACCTCTTCCTTTATCTTTCTGCCTTCATCAAGGAGTTCGCGGAGGCCGTCAAAATCATCCTCTTCCAATGCTTTCTTATACTTGGCAAGTTCCTCCTGGAGATGATCGATCTCAAAGATCAGATTGTCCTTGTTCTCCAGAAATAGCTGTGTCCACATCGTGGGATTGAGCCAAGCGACTCTTGTCATATCCTTATAGGAGCCTGCGGAGAAACCCTTGTGATTTCTTGCCGAAGGACTCTTGATATATGCGTTTGAAACAAGATGCGCCATCTGTGAAGTGAAGGCGATCATCTTGTCGTGCTCATCGGCATGTGACAGGTGATAGCTTCCGAAGCCGCAAGGTGAAAGCAGATCCTTTACCCTGTCAAGCAGGAACATATCGTCAAATCTCGGCGGAACCACGACCATGGGCGCGCCGAAGAACATATCCGATCTCGCATATGCCATGCCGGAGAACTTTGTTCCCGCCATCGGATGGCATCCGACAAATAACAGGCCGTTCTCTTCCGCTATCTTAAAACACTTCTCGCAGACCAGTCTCTTGGTTCCGCAGGCATCGATGATCATGCCTTCCTTATTGAAGTGTTCCTTATGCTGTTCCATCCAGTTGATGCTTGCCTCGGGATAGAGCGAGAGTATGACCAGGTCGCATTTTCCCAGATTCTCATCTGTCAGTTCACCGTCAATGATGCCCTGCATCTGAGCCATCTGTGTAATGCTCTTCGTACGGTTCCAGCCGTAAACAACGGTTTCCTCGTCACTCTTGTAAGCCTTTGCGAATGAGGCGCCTATAAGGCCTAATCCTACAACACCGACTGTCATCTTCATTTTAACTGTACTTCCTTTTCCGAACTGATATAAAAAGACGCTGACATGAGGATCAGCGTCTGGTGATTACAGAATACTTCTTGCCTTTGCGATCGCGTCCATTACTTCCGTGAACTGCGCAGGTGTGAGCTGCTGGGCCGCATCGGAGAGAGCCTTCTCGGGATTGCAGTGTACCTCAATCTCGAGAGCGTCCGCGCCTGATACGACAGCTGCCATCGACATAGGTTTGATAAGATTGGACTTGCCTGTCGCATGTGAAGGGTCACCGACTACAGGCAGGTGTGTGATCTGCTTCAATACCGAGATAGCGCTGACATCGAAAGTATTTCTCGTGTAAGTCTCGTATGTTCTTATACCTCTCTCGCAGAGGATAACGTTAGGGTTGCCCTCGCTCATGATATATTCGGCGCTCATAAGGAGCTCCTTGATGGTAGCTGAAAGGCCGCGCTTTAAAAGAATAGGCTTGCCTGTCTTGCCGAGTGCTTTCAGAAGGTCGAAGTTCTGCATATTGCGCGCGCCGACCTGAAGGAAATCAACTTCTTCAAATACCGGAATCTGCTCAGGGCTCATGATCTCGGAACAGATTGGAAGGCCTGTCTCTTTCTTGGCTTCGAGCAGAAGTCTTATACCCTCTTCGTGAAGGCCCTGGAAATCGTAAGGAGATGTCCTTGGCTTGAAAGCGCCGCCTCTGAGGATCGTTGCGCCTGCTGCTTTTACGGCTCTTGCAGCGCTCATGATCTGCTCTTCACTCTCAACAGAACAAGGACCTGCAATAACCGCAAAATTGCCTCCGCCGATCTTAACTCCGCTTACGTCGACCACAGTATCCTCGGGATGGAACTTTCTGTTGGCCTTCTTGAAAGTCTCTGATACTCTCGTAACCTTCTCGATGATATCGAGACCGCTAAGCATATCAATATCAACAGTTGATGTATCACCGATAAGACCGAGGACAGTACAAAACTCACCTTTGGATTCGTTAACCTTAAGTCCCTTGTCTTCGAACCATGATATAAGACTTGCTATCTGTTCTCTGGTTGCCGTGTTCTTCAGTACTGCGATCATGTTATGTATCTCCTTTACACTATGTCGGTCTGTTCCTTAGTCTGCTTGTGCTGAACAAAAAACGCTGCCGGGCTCATTTTGCGTACCCTGCAGCGTTATTCAACTCAAATCTTACCTTTGGTTTTCTATGCGCTATGCAAAAGCCGCTTTAGTTCGTCTCCCTAAAGTAGTAATAGTAGCTATACGCATAAAAGAAAACCGCAGTCTTCATAAGGACTCTCCCTAAATCAAAACTGCGGTTATTAAATCACACCTTCATGCATATTGCAATAACTAATACCGTTCAGACAGGGTTTACGCAAAATCTTCCAGTCCGGTCTTCTCGTGTATCAGTTCTACGACACTGTCAGGTTCTATATTGAGCGCAACTGCGATCTCGTTATTCATCCTGTTCTTCGCATCGATAAGGGCTCGCTCATCCTGGGCATTCAGATGCTTGCCTTCCTTCGCGAGCTTCTCGGCATGCCTGTTGATCAGGTAGATGAGACCGACGATATCTTCCCTGCTTCCGTTAACGATGATGTCCGTAAACGTGGCCTTGCGCTCATTGCGGTCTTCTATCCAGCTGCAGTTGTCAATCGGGAGCTTATCGATCAGGGCGATAGCCTCCTTCTTGGAAGCCACGGGTCTGATCCTGCTGACCTGGGCCTCATTGTCGAGAGGCACATAAACATATTGGGATCTTGTTACAAAGAGAGGCTTAAGAACATAGTATTTTTGAGGTTTCTCTTTGAAAAAACTGATGTCTTTGATGTCGTCTATCTGGCATACGCCGCTGCCCGCATAAACTATGTTGTCGCCAATCTTAAAGCCCATATGAACCTGCCTTTCTTAGATTTTCTAAAAAATTTTTATACATTTTATGAAAAAACTATTTGTAAAAAACTGATTATGGTATATACTACAAGATTTATTTTAGCATGGATACTACTTCAAGTGGGTAGACAATTTCTACAAAAATCGCTCTATTTCGGGCACTTTGTTTGACTTTGCACAAACCGTTATGGAAATAAAAGAGCCTGCAGATCCATTTCCGGATATCTGCAGGTCTTACGTAAACAGTTATCAGTATGCCTATCAGTCTTTGCTGCCTTTATCGCAGGCTTCCTTGATCCTGTCGATCACGATCTCAAGCGCCTTGATACGCGCGTATTTCTTATCGACGGACTCAAGAATGTACCACGGCGCAAATTCCGTCGAGGTCTTCTTTATCATCTCATCTATCGCCGATTCGTACTTGTCCCACTTTTCGCGGTTGCGCCAGTCCTCATCAGTTATCTTCCACTGCTTCTCGGGATTTGCCTGACGCTCCTTGAAGCGCTTGAGCTGGGTCTTCTTGTCTATCTGTACCCAGAACTTGATAACGACAGCTCCCCAGTCAGTGAGTTCCTTCTCGAACTCATTGATCTCGTTATAAGCGCGCTGCCAGTCGTTCTCACTGCAGAAGCCCTCGATACGCTCGACCATGACCCTTCCGTACCATGTACGGTCAAAGATAGCGATATGGCCGGTTCTCGGAAGCCTTGTCCAGAATCTCCAAAGGAAATGTCTTGCCTTCTCATGCGGTTCGGGGCTAGCGATCGGAAGCACCTCATATCCTCTCGGATCGAGCGCGCCCGTTATACGCTTGATGTTGCCGCCCTTGCCTGCGGCATCCCATCCTTCATAGGCGATGATCACCGGGATCTTCTTCCTGTAAAGCTTGTTATGCAGATCCCTTAATTCATCCTGAAGCTCATCAAGACGCTTATCGTATTCCTCATCTGTCAGGATCTTATCCTTCAGGTCGATATCCTTAAGAAGAGGCGTCTTCTTAAGCGGGAATGTGTTCTGAAGGATCGGCGCAGCCAGGTTCTTGTTCTTCAGCGCGGTCTCGATGCCCTGGTTCAGGAATTCGAGTACCTGGAGCTCCGCGAATTTTTTATCCTTACTGTCTATGATGTACCACGGCGCCGTCGGGTTGTTGGTGTCCTTCAGATACTGGTCGTAGATCTCGATGGCCTCATCATAATGCTTGTTCTCATACAGGTCGCCCTTGTCAACGCGCCACTTTGTGTCTTTATCATCAAGGAGCTTCTCGAGTCTTTCCTTCTGTTCCTTCTTGCCGATCTGGAAGAAGAATTTCATTATCAGGTAACCGTTATCGACGAGCGATCTCTCGGTCCTGTTTATGGATTCGATCCTCTGTTCATATTCCTCATCATCCAGAAGATCCTCCATCCTCTCGTCGGTGATCTCCTCCATCCAGAAAGTATCGTAGAACGCGAACTTGCCCTTCTCAGGGATCTCTTTCATATATCTGTAAAGGAAAGGATATCTCAGGTCCTCCTTCGTCGGCTTAGGGAAGGTCTTGACCCTGAAGAATCTCGGATCGATGTTCTTAATGATCTTTCCGAGCACGCTGCCCTTGCCTGCAGCTCCCCAGCCCTCGAAAATGACCATTACCGGGAGTCCTGCTTCCTTTATCTTCATCTGGGCAGCGAAAAGCTTAGCCCTCTCCTCTTCCAGTCTTTTTGCAAACTCTTCCTCATCAGGCTTTACCGCCTTAACAAAATCCTTAAGCATATAAGACCTCCGTTTCCGCAGCATGAAGCCGCAATAGTCCTAATATAATAAATATAAGAACTCAGGTCAGGATATGTAAGTCGGGATTTGCATACTTTTCGGAACAGGCGATTGTGCAAAAGGTTAAATAGGTAATAGATAATGAAATAAAGTGTTATAGGTTGCTTTGTCGGTTTTTGTCAGCTTTTGTAGGAACATTTTTCTGTCTGCCGCCTATATACTTTGATTATGAATATTGTTGAACCATACATTCCAAAAGAACATCTTGCACTGCAAATCAACTACTGCAGACAACAACTTGCGCAGTTTCCTAAAGTATTATTAACTCAAAGAGCTGTGAACGGGAAAATGAAGAATGTTTACAGAGTCAGTTCCCACACCTATCTTACAACCGGCAAGACGGGAACGAAAATGAAGGAAATGCTCTCGAAGCGTGAGGCCGTCGAGTGCGAGTTATCAAGACTTGAAGGTCTTTGGAACAGTTCATTCAGAGGACCTCCTCCCACCGACATTGAGCCACGAAGGATCATCCGTCATCTGTATAAAACCGACGAGGACGCTGTCATACTTAACAGCGATTTTTTCGAGAGCCTGAAGAATGATGCCAACCCTTTTCATCCCGAGAACAAAAAGTACCCATATAACGGCATAATGTACCGATCCATCGCTGAGCGCGATATCGCAAGGTTTTATACTGAGAACCGTATTCCTTTCAAATACGAACCTGAGATTCAACTTAAAGGAGTTCCCTATACCATATATCCGGATTTCGTTCTGCTGATTAAGGAACTTGACCTTTGCAAGTTTCACGAACATTTTGGAATGATGAGTTCCTCCAATTACGTTCGCGATACAAATTCTAAATACACAAATTACTCCAATGCCGGCCTGATCCCGGGTTTTGACATTATATATACATATGG
>CACYRM010000072.1 GCA_902776845.1 Oscillospiraceae bacterium | reverse complement strand
GAAATGTTTTCAGTTATGACGCAATCTGTAAGAGTAGCATTGTCATAGTTCGCGATTCCGCCGCCATTGTCCCCGGCATTGTTTTTGTTTATGCTGACCCCTGTCAGATTTATGCTTCTTTTATTGTTGATTATGCCTGCTCCGTTTTTTGCGTTATTTTTTGAGACGGATCCTCCGGACATAGTGATTTCTGCACCTGAATTGTATATGCCGCCGGCTCCCTCTGCTGCTGTATTTCCACTTATTTCAGTGCCTTCGATAGTCATTTTTTTGATATTGTCAGACATGCACACAAAGATGCCCCCACCCATTTCTCCGGACCAGTTATCCGTTATGTGGCAGTTTTCTATGTATTGATCCGCAGAAATATCTGTTGCGATGCCGCCGCCGTGACTTACTGCTTTATTTCCGGAGATAGTTGCGTTCGACAAATTAATTGTGCCTTCGGAATAGTAGCATGCAATGCCGCCGCCAATGCCATCAATAGTGTCACTGATGGTTTCATTGTCAGAAACGGCTCCGCCGGTCATGATAAGTTCACCTTCTGTATAGATTCCGCCACCGTTTCCGTCTGTCTTGTTGCCACAGACAGTTCCGCCTTCAATGGTGCATTTGCTGTGTTCTTCAATGGTGATTCCGCCGCCGTTACCCGGTTCATAAATGGACAGACCTGTTTTGTATTCGCCTGAATGGTTACCGCCTGTTATGGTTCCTGTCCCGGCACTGTCTCTGATGGTCAGCTCCGCATCTTTTATAACGCTGATCACGTTGCCGTCACTATCCGCTGAATTTCCTCTGTTCCTGTCCAGCTTGTGTCCGTTGAGATCGATGATGGTTCTGACAGGTTCATATATCGAGCCGTAATGAGAATAATAATCGATCTTGATGCTGTAATTATGGTCTGCGGTTATATCTTTACTAAGACCTATTACTTTGTTTTTATTATCGGGGTTTCTTACAGCGTTCTGTAATCCTTCCCAGTCGCTGACCCAGACATAGTCGTCAACATTTAAGGCTTTCTTATACAGTTCTCCATCTTCTCCAATTTCAAGGAATTCATCATAGCCACCTTCGTTATACGTGAATACCTCCTTCGCATAGCTGGCTGCGGTGGTTTCATGAGGAAGACTTTCCGAAAGCCCGTTCGTGAGCTTTATTGCTGTTCCTTCTCCATCTGAATCTCTTGCGGCCAGATCCAGCCTGGCGCCGCCTGTGCCTCCTTCGCTTCCTGGTACAAGAGGATCTGTAATATTGATCACATTGCCTGCTTCAAGAAGGATGTTCTTGCCGGCCGATCCGCTGTTGCCTTTGACAAAAGGCTGGTCAGAGACATTCAGCAGACCGTTTGATCCGGCTCTGATGCCGCCTCCTCCCACATCAGCAGTGTTGCCGCTGATCATGCCGCCTGTCAGAGTTACAGTTGCACGTGGATCTCCGTCTTCCATGTATATGCCGCCGCCATCGGTGGCTGTGTTATTGTTTATGCTGCCTCCCGTCACTGTAAGCGAAGCTCCGGCCGAAACGAAGAATCCGCCGCCGCTATCTGCCTTATTGCCACTGATTTTGCCGCTTTTGATGGTGCATACGGCTCCGGTCTGAAGGTTGATCGCTCCGCCCTTTTCTGCCCAGCCACCTTTGACAGTCCCTTTCCCGCCGTTGCTGCTGTCTTTTATTACAAGGGTGCTGCCGCTGCTTACGAGGAAAACATTTCCATTGGGATCTGCGCTATTTCTGTTTCTGTCAATTGTAAAGCCTGCCAGATCTATGACAATTCTCTTTCCTTCAGGTATTGTGAGCGCAACATCCTTGTTTGTGGCTTTCCAGTCTCTGTCAAGTTTTAGCATTGGAATATCTCCGCCGCCCGAAACATCAGCTGCCGCCTCATTGATCATTCTCTGGAGGAGAGGCCATTCGGATTCGGCTATCTCACCTTCGCCGTCTTTATTTTTGATCACAGAAAAACCCGCATCAGCCGAGAACACATCAAATGGCTGTCTTTCCGGATTGTTTCCGGGGAATCCATTGGTGAATACACCGGAACCTTTTTCCAATGTAACATCTATATGTGAATCATTGTCACCATTGTAAAGAGCGCCGGCTATATCAAGTTTTTCATCCGAACACAGGTAGATGCCGCTGCCCACATTGTCCTTTACAGTGATAACCCCTTTGATCTTCAGGTCATCATCCACGTAAATGCCGCTTCCTGCCATGTTTGCTTTGTTTTCGGTTATGGAGCCGCCGTCAAGTACGGGATTGCCGTCTTCAACATAGATACCGCCGCCGTTTTCGTCGACTTCATTCTTCGTTATGGATGTGTCTTTTATGGTCACATCTCCATCTGACAGGTAGATGGCTCCACCCTTTTGCGCCTTGTTTGACTCGAAAGAACAGTTATCGATCATGGCATCATCCTTGGTGAATAAGCCGCCGCCTTTGTTTGATGCATTGTTATTCTTTATAAAGCAGTGTTTCAACTCCAGGTCAGATGACTTGCTGTATACTCCGCCGCCTGCATCGTTGGATCTGTTATTGCTGATCGTTACATTCGTAAGGTAAGCGTCGTTTTTATTGTTGATGCCGCCTCCGCTCTGATTTGAGGAATTATTCCCTGTGATCCTGATATTCTGAAAATCGATAATGCCGTCGACATTCATTACGCCGCCGCCGTCATTGCCGGTATTATTTGAGATCACGCTTTCAAAGCCGTTCATATTGATGCGGCCCTCACCCAGATATATGCCGCCGGCCTCGTCATCTGCGGTATTGCCGCTTATCTTAGTATTGGTAACTACAAGTGTTCTTTCGTCAGCATCGAAGCTGAATCCACCACCGTCTGAATCAGTTGTTTTGTTATTCTTGATAACACAATTTTTTATGGTACCGTCGGCACCTTCGGGATCGTTATCCGACTTTCTGAGATGGATATTCAGACCGCCGCCATCACCATCTGATTCGTTGCCGGAGATAGTGACTCCATCCAGATCGATCCTGCCCGAATCTTCTACATAAATGCCGCCGCCTTCATCATCGGCAATATTTCCTGTGACATTGCCGCCGGTCATGGTAAGTGATCCGCTTACATAAATGCCACCGCCGTCTTTGTCGGCTTTGTTGCCTTTGATGGTTACGTTATGGATATCACATTTTGAGTCCTCCTCGATCATAATGGCTCCGCCGTCGGTCGCATTTCCGCCGGTGATGAGTCCCGTGCCGATGCTGTCCTTTACCGTAAGAAATGCTCCGTCTTCCACGTTTATGGCATGACCGTCGCCGGTATCATCGTCACGCTTTCTGTCCATCTTGTGACCGCAAAGCTCGATAGTGATGCTTTTGCTATCACCAAGATTATCTCCATCCACATTGATGCTGTGATTATCGTCATCATTGGTGGGTTCTATATCGCATGCGAGGCCTATAGTCTTGCCTTCGTTTTCTCTGTTATCAACGGCAGCCTGAAGCTCAGCCCAGCTGCTGACCGTAAGGTCCATGTTTACATCTTTATGATAGAGCTCATTGTTTTTGATCTCCATTGAGTCTTTATAAGCAGCTTTGTTATATGTAAATACATAGCCCGCTCGTTTTTCTATATCTTCAGGCTCGCTTCCCTCCGGAACGCAATTGCCAAGTCCGCTGGTCAATGCATTGGTGATATCATCAGTCATGATGTCGAGCATAGCGTTTGCGGTGGTTCCTCCACCGATTTTCAGTTCACCGGTGATCTGTATTACTTTACCGTTCCTCAGCATTATATTCCTGCCGTTGGTCGCCCTGTTCTCAATAACAGCCGGTGTGCCTTGTGCTTTCATTGTACCGGCTCCATGCCAGATACCACCGCCTTCAGATGCACTGTTGGATGTTATACTTCCACCGTAAAGTTCAAGAGCGCCGCCCTCATTGATGTACACCGCGCCGCCATTTTGAGATGCGGTATTGTCTGAAATGGCGCCATTAAGTATAGTCGTAGTCCCCGAGGCAATGTAGACTGCACCTCCGTCTTCATTTGCTTTGTTGTTTTGGATTATAGTGCGATCGTATGAGACTTCATGGTCGATCTGTGTGGTTCCGGCAGAATAGATGGCGCCGCCCTTCGCCGCCTCATTTTCACTGATGTTGCCGCCTTCTATATTTACCGTTGTGTTCTCACTCTGAGAAGCGGGATCCGTGTCACAATAGATGGCTCCGCCGTTGTCTGCCTTGTTTCCTGTTATGCTGCCGCCCTGCACGGTCAAAGAGCAGTTCGTATTAACATAGATACCGCCGCCCTTTTCGGACCATCCGCCGGTAATTTTGCCGCTGCCTTCTTTGTCCCTGATGATCAGTTTTGAGGAAGTGTATTCATCACTGAGCAGTTCTATTACACTGCCGCCGTTTTCCGGTTTGCTGCCGCAGTTCCTGTCCAGGATATGCCCGTTCAAGTTGATGGTAAGCACCAGACCTGCCGGGATCTTTAGACTTGTATCATCGGCTGTAGCCTTGTAATCGGCATCAAGATTGATGACGTCGTTATTATGTGCTTTGTTTATCTTTTGCTGCAGATTACCCCAATTAGATGCATTGATTCTGGCCTCATTGCCGTCAAGAACGACCGAGTGACCGGGTTCAGGTATGAAGTAATCAAATGGTTCTTCGCCCGGATTATTCTCTGAAAAACCCTCGGTGAAAACACCCGTAGATTTTGACAATACCACACCGACTTTTGCTTTCTTCGAGGGATCCCCGCTGTCTTTGAGAACATCGGTTATTTTTAGTTTAATATCCTTACAAAGGTATATGTCACTGGATCTGTTATCAGTTACTATGGGAGCACCGCTCAGTTCGATGGAACCATCGGCTGCCCATACTCCGCCTCCTCCCTCATAGGCCATGTTGTACGAATTATTGTCTCCGCCGATAATTCCGCCTTCCAGTTTGAGGATTCCGTCACTATAAATACCGCCGCCGTTACTCTTAGCGATATTGCCGGTGAGTTTGCAGTTTTTTAGTTGCGCGGTGCCGCTGTTTTTGTTGGTTATACCTCCGCCGTTGATCTGTGTTACGGTATTGCTGCTGATTTCGACACTTTCCAAAGAAAGAGTACAACCATCGTTCATGATGCCGCCTCCGTCAACGGCTTTGCTTCCGGATATCCTGCCTCCGGTCATTTGCAGTTCGCCTCCATCAACATTGATGGCGCCGCCTTCATCGCTGGCAGTGTTCCCGGTGAATGTCGTATTCGTTATTCCAAGTATCCTCTTTCCAGCTTCCAGACTCAGACCACCGCCGTCTGATTCTGTTGTTTTGTTATCGGTGATAGTGCAATTCGCTATCTTTCCATCCTGGTCACCTGATTCCCTAAGGTCGACTCTCAGACCACCCCCGTCATCTTCCGATGCGTTTTCAGAGATGGTAACATCTTTAATATTCAGACTGCCGCTGTCTTCAACATAGATGCCGCCACCTTCATCGCCGGCATTGTTCCCTTTTATTGATCCCCCGTTCATCTCAAGAGTACCATAGACATAGATGCCGCCGCCGTCCTTTTTTGATCGGTTGCCTTCTATGATAACTCCGGTGCCATTGGATCCGGTGTCGTTGATAACACATTTGGAATTTTTTTCGATCTTGATGCCGCCGCCGTCTGTTGCATGTCCTCCGGTCAGCTTTCCTCCGTCACTACTGGATGTAATGGTAAGATTCGCTCCGTCTTTGACATTTATGACATGTCCGTCGCCGGTACTTGAAGAACGATTCCTGTTCATTGTATGGCCGGAAAGGTCTATTGTGATCTCGCTTACATTATCACCGTCTACCTTGATGCTATCGTTGTTAGTACATGCGATGTCGTTTTGAAGCTGGATTGTCTTTCCGTTATTTGACCCGTTATCTACGGCATTTTGCAGTGCCTCCCAGCTGTCCACAGTGACAGTTTGATCAGTCTGAGGCTCAGCAAAAGTCACCGGCGTATATGTAATCATTACAGCCAGTGCCAGAAATGCTGCAAATACTTTTTTTGCGATTCCTTTTTTGTTCATGTCAATCCTCCTTGGATGATACACACACGCACTCACATTTCACTGGTCTAAGAGCGGTTTTTCAGCAAAAGAAAGATTTACTACCTATTATTATATGAATATTTAGGTAGTAAATCAATTTATAATATTCTATATCGTATGAGGGTGACAAAAGAACCATCCCCTTTGTCACATCAACTTATTTTACTGTCAACTTGACCGCCTTATAAACACCATTCTGAGCATAGACGTACACGTTGCATTTCCCCTTCTTCTTTGCCTTTATCTTGCCGCCTTTGACTGTGGCGATTTTGGCGTTTGAAGTCTCGTATCTGACTCCTGCATGCTTCTTGACTTTAAGCTTCTTGCTGGCAGGTTTAAGACTCACCTTCAGTTTAAGAGTCTTTCCCTTTTTGATGGTTGCTTTGCTTACAGCCTTGTATTTCTTGCCTTTTTTGATCTTGACAGTCACGCTATTGTGGTTTCCGACCTTGCCTCCCTTTGTTGCGACATGGACCATCTTGCTGGTGGATACTACTTTGTTGTTCTTGTCGATTGCTACTATTATGAACTTGTAGTATGTGCCTTTTTTGAGCTTGCTCTTGCCGATTTTTTTGACCTTGTAAGAACCACCTTTGACTGTTGCGATCTTCACAGGTTTATACTTCTTGCCTTTAGCGTTGCAGATGTTTCCATATACTGCATACCTGACTGCATCCTTATTTTTGGTCCAGGTTAGTTTGATATTGTTTTTTCCCTGTTTGGCACTCTTAAGTATAAGCGGAGCGAATTCACTGCCTGCCGGATCTTTATCATTCTTTATACCGGTGATAACCTTGTCTGCAGCAGCTGCATCAGCGCCTTTGCTTAAGTCTGTCTTAGGTCTGGACTTCTTTGATTTATGTTCTTTATCATCAGGTTTCGGTGTTGGCTTCGGGTTCGGGTTGGGAGTCGGCGCCGGCGTCGGATCCGGTTTCGGAGTCGGTTTTGGCTCCGGAGTGATTTTCTGTATAGTCTCTGTTTTGGTCGCTTTACAGTTTCTGCATGTAAAGGTCTTTATTCCTGTGTCAGTAGTAGTTGCGTTTTTGGTCACCTTACCCTCATCCCAGTCGTGATCTGCATATATATCGGAAAACGCCATGAGAATAAGGTTTGATTCAACAGCTGCATCTTTTGGCTTATTACCATTCACTGAAACAGATGGCTTTTCAATGAACCCATATCCATACTTCGGCATCATTGTAACGAGGAAATCATATTTCTTTCCTCCTTCGAATTTTCCGATAAAAGGAGATATCTTGTTATTTTCGCGCTTGCTCCAAAATGACTTGGGGCTTCCAGTTAGATCAGAAAGGACGAATTCACCGTAGTCTGCGCCGGCCGGGAAAGAATACTCCGGAGGATTAGTCTGCGTAATATAGTCCCAGTCGCCGTATTTATCCTTGTCTGTTTTTGTCTCAACTCCGCAGACCGGAGGTTTTACAGTAACAGATGCGTTTCTGACCTCTTTCAGCATTATGCTGTAAATGTCTGTGTTGGCGGATACTTTATCGTAAAAACTCACACCATTATTTTTGAATAAATCGGTCCAGCTATTATATTTTGTAATAGGTGAGTATAGAACTGATCCGTTCGTAACATAGCCGTCTTTTTTGAATACTCCCTGTTCAAAATCCATTTCTTCCTTTTCATAAGCCATACCGATGGACATTCCGGCAGGTATATCCTCGATCACGACAGGTTCCTGACCATCTATGTTCACGCCATCCAGAGAGCTCCAGTGTATGTTAAGCTTAAATGTTTTCTCAGGGATCCTGAAGTATTTATAATTCGATATTTCAGTTGTGTTGTCCCAGGTGTCCGCGCCTTCCTCTTTTGGTTCTGTGTTCACGAGTACGCCTCTTTTATAGAGGTTATGATCGATTTTTGAATTATTATCAATAGCTGCTGTATGTCCGCTTATCTCGACATATCCGCCATTGCTAAGGAAATCGTCATCTTCGACATTTGGATCGTCATATGCCATATTCAGTCCGTAGTTCGGAGCATCTTTCAGGTCGTACAGTCCGTAGCTCATATTCTTGGCCGGCCCCATTTTTACTATCATCGTTCCTTTTCCAAGGAATACTGTCGAATCGCTTATGCCGTAATTGCAAAATCCTTCTCCGCTTTTTATTATTACTGTGCCTCCATCAATGGTTAGTCTGCTGGTTTCTTTCTCAGCGCTTTGTATTCCTGTATTATAGTCAGTATCTCCGGTTCTTCCTTTGTTCAGATCGATCACAAGTGATGAGTACAAAGTCATTCTATCCTCATGATAGATACCAGTAGCATCGGGAGAAGCGATATTCATCTTTACCCCTTTGCCACTAAGGGTAAGATTTTTATTGGTATTGATACCGTAAGCTTTATCACCTGATTCTGTACCGGTTTTTATATTTATTGAAAGATCAGTGCTGACTCTGGCGTCTTTGACATCGGTATAATCTATGCCCGAAATTTTTTTGCATGTGGTATCCGATAATTCTATATTCAGGCTGCCACCCGTATTGTTATCGGTAATTATTGATATCGTGCTATCATTGTTGATATTGCCATAGCCAAGGATGCCGATTATTTTTTTATTAAGCTTGGTATCAGGAAGCGTTATCCTGTTCTCTCCTATCAGTTTGATGTAGAGTTTTTCCACATACTTACCTTGACGTGGTGGCTTTCCGTCCCCCACATAGATACCCGCTGCAGAGTCATATACCATAGCAAAGGTGCTTTCAAGATCCGCAACTTTGATCTCAGCGTTATTCAGCGTCAGCTCAGCACTTTCATCTTTGGATCCCGGTGTGAATTTTACTTTACCGTCACCAAGGATGTCCCCGCAATTCTCACTTGTTACCTGCACCCCGCCCACAACAAGGTCGTAAGTTACTATATTATTTGCATAAGCAGATTGTCCTATCACCAGCATCACGGCAAAACCTACGGCCAGCGACATCAGAATCGCAATCAGTTTTCCTTTCATAGTTCTTGTCATTTTGCAACCCTCCTCCTGCATTACTCGGTTAATAACATGTTGGGGTCATCATGACATAGAGAACTGTAAATATCAATACTTACTGCACGAACGTTGATTAAACGACACGAACGTTGAATATTTACGCAAAAATGCGAAAGCCACCCGGCTTTTTCCGTCCGGGTGACTGCAATAGTTGTTAATGTGATAGATCATTATTTAGTTCTGAAATAACAGATATTATTTATATATCGCGTTTCCACTGAAGGATTTCCCGTAAGCATCTTTGTTGTCCGATGCTACACCTATGAATGAATAAACAGCTGCATTGTCTGCCATGTTCCAGGTCACGCTTCCGGCATATCTGGCTGTCAGAACACCGTTGTCATTCTTGCCATATATGACAACAACGCTACCGCCTGCCCTGTTAACGACCCAGGACTGACTGAACTCAATGAGTTTTTTGTAAACATCATCAGAAATTTTGCAATTGAACATTTTCTCTATGTCGGCCTTTGTACTGTCTTTGTTCCACATGCTCCAGCCAATTATAGCTTCATCAGGGTCACTGTTGAAATTGTATGTACCGTCCATAAGGTTTGAGCGGACATCCATGGCACTGTCGGAACTACCTGCCAGCGTTAATGCCGGAGAATTGTATATGCAATATGTTTGACTGAGATTGACTCCATCCACAAACGCCTCGACACTCTTTACGGTACCATTGAAATTTCTGTTTACAGACCACGTGAGACCTTGAGCACTGCTTTTTGAACTTGGGTCTTCTCCCTGCAATATCAAATGCAGAGGTTCACATGTCCTGGACAGGATATTCGTGGCTTTGTTCAGCAGGCCCTCATCATCGGAGGAGTTATGATCCTTCATCACTTCCACATCACACTGAGCATTGATACTGGGATACTTTTCCGAGTAACATGTCACTACGGCTTTACCTCCGGCAACCCCTGTGCACTTTCCATTATTATCGACTTTTACGATCCCGGTGTTGGAGCTTTTCCACTTTACGTCCTTAAATGAGGTATTCGCAGGAGATACAGTTGCCTTCAGCGTAAACGAATACCCTATGCTCAGCAGGATACTTTTTTCGTTCAGAGTTATCTTAGATGGTTTTACAACCTTCTTTACGGTTATCCTGCACTTAGCCTTGATCTTCTTATTGGCTTTGGAAATGCAGTTGATGACTGCTTTTCCTCTCTTTTTTGCTTTGACTACACCTTTCTTTGAGACCGAAGCGATTTTCTTGCTGGAACTCTTCCAGGTGACTTTTTTATTGGCTTTAGAGGGAGTGACCTTCACCTTAAGGGTACACTTATCACCGGCGTACATCGTCACCTTTGTTTTACTGAGTTTGATCTTTTTCGGCGCCTTTTTAGCCGCTTCCACGGACAAAGGCATTGACATGGCAGCAACAAGTGCGATCATCAAAGCAATAATTAAAGCTTTTCGTTTCATGTGTGTTACCTCCTGTATTTATTAAACTATTTTTACTTTTTTCCCGGCTGAGACTCAAATCTATTCATATTGTTAATATACAATATAACACATCTACAAATCAAAAGATGTGTTAATTGAAAAAAATGTAATACATTTGCAGCTGGAATCTATCATTCCTGCATATCATTATTTTCCGGCAGGATATATACGCTCCTGCCGTTTCGTTTTACCTCACATATATAGCCGCCATCCAGCATGAAATCGATCAGTTCATCCCGGAAGGCTTTGCCGTCACTGATGACAGCCGTTTTTCTGGAATGAAATTCCTTGGCCTTTACGTCTTTAATTATGTACCCGATCTCATCTTTTGTGACCTGACCGTGCTCTTTTACAATCAGCGCGTTTCTCAGCGGGATCATGAGGCAGATACCCAAAAGACCGCCGCATATACATACGAGAGCAATAGTAAGGTATCCCGGCACTTCACAGGCTCCTTCGTTTGCCCACATGAACACTGCCGGCAATGTGAATATCGCGCCTGAGGCCACTGATTCACCGGCAGATCCTACTGTCTGTACCATGTTGTTTTCAAGTATCGATTCCTTTTTCATGATCATACGGATGATACCCATGGATATTACCGCCGCAGGAATAGAAGTCGATACTGTGAGTCCTACCCTGAGTCCCAGATAAGCATTCGCGCCACCGAATACAATGGCAAGAATGACCCCCAGGACAATCGAAGTCATTGTGAATTCCGGCATTATTTTATTGGCCGGCACATAAGGTTTAAACTCTGATTTTTTGTTGTTCATTTTAAACAAGGCCCCCTAATCGATCTTGTTTATCTAAAGGACCTACAAAGAATACTCCCTCTCGCGTGCCCTTTAGGGTATCTATAAGGGGGAGATGAATTTGCCTGACGGGCAGTA